>CAZURC010000176.1:0-1624 GCA_964623405.1 uncultured Treponema sp. | reverse complement strand
AAAATTAAAGCTGTAATTAACAGGAGGCATGACATGAAATTGAATGTAAGAAATATCACCGCCGCCGTTCTTGCCGTTGTTGCTTTTGCATTCCTTGCAGGCTGCGGCTCTACAAAGAGCGTTGAGCGCATAGATGCTTCTACACAGACAGATCTTAGCGGCTACTGGAACGATACAGATGTGCGCATTGTCGCCGAGAACCTTGTGAGCCAGTGCGTGAATGCGCCTGCAATCGCCGCATTCTCCTACGGCAGGAAAAGAGAGCCTGTTGTCATACTTGGCACGTTCCGCAATCAGAGCGATGAGCATATAGATACTTCAATTATCTCAAAGAAGTTTGAGATTGCCCTTATAAACAGCGGCAAGGTTGATTTTGTCGCCTCGTCATCAGAGCGTGGGGAGATACGCGAGGAGCGCAATGAGCAGCAGTCGTTCGCTTCTGAGAGCACTGCAAAGAGCCTGGGCAACGAGACTGGCGCGGACTTCATGCTGATTGGAGCTGTAAAGACAATCGTTGACTCCGCTGATGGAAAGACCACCCGCACTTACTATGTGACGGCTGAGCTTATAGACATAGAGACGAACCGTAAGCTCTGGGCTGGAGAGGACAGCTCAATAAAAAAGCTGATTAAGACCTCTAGCTACAGGTATTAGGGAATATAAATGAAGCGGTTTTTCCTTGCGGCTGTCTTGTGTTTGCTTGCCTTCGCGCTTTTTGCAAAGGGGCGGCAGGACGGCTTTTCCTTTGAGCAGGTTGAAAAAAAATATCCGTCATCTCAATACATAACGGGGATAGGGCAGGGGGCAAGTCTTGCGAATGCCGAGAGCGCGGCCAAGCTGAGTATATGCCAGACTCTTGGCGAGACACTGAAGGGGCAGCAGGTCATATCACAAAGCTCTTCCAGCGACGGCTCTGAAAGCAGCTATATGGAGATAAATGTTGACGAGTCTGTCCTCTTTGAGCATATAACAGGAATACAGACAAAGGATAGCTATCAGACTAAGGACGGCGGATGGATAAGCGTGTGCGTTCTGGACAAGAAAGAAGCGGCTCTCTATTACCAGAAAGCCGCCCGTGAGAATGACTCAAGGATTTCTCTCCTTGTGAGCCAGGCGGAAAAGGCATCGCCATCACTGGAAAGTGTTGAGCTTATGGAGCAGGCGGTTGGAATCGCTGAGGATAACCAGTACAATCTTGACCTTCTGCGGGCGATAAATCTTAGCCAGTACACGCTCACTTCAATGCTTTACGGCTCTGTCCAGGCTCTGCGCATAAGGCAGTCTGAGCTTGCCTCCGCTGTTACTGTAAGAGTGTCTGTGCAGAACGACAAGGATGGCTCTGTGCTAGGCGCGCTTTTGTCTGCTCTTTCGGCAAAAGGTGTCTCTGTTGTTGAGGGCGATTCCCTTTATTCAATAAATGCGGCTGTAGCTATTGAGCAGACAGCCTCTCTTGATTCACAGAACGTGTATATGCGCTATACCTTTGACTCTCCTATTGTCTCTGCGGACGGCGGGATTGCAAAGCCGTTCAATATAAGCGGCAGGGAAGGCCACAGGACAGAGCAGCAGGCAAGACAGCGGTGCTACTCAAAGATATGCGAGCGCATTGCGCAAGAGTTTTAGG
>CAZURC010000175.1:0-1724 GCA_964623405.1 uncultured Treponema sp. | reverse complement strand
CTCTGAAGCGGAACAGTTTTTAAGCTCTGTCCTTTGTGCCTGAGATGTCGGCTTCCTTCCGATTCAAAAGAAACCTTAACCCTTCGGCGTTCCATCGATTGCTTTTTACGTTTTTGTTTTTGAACAAACTTGCCGCACGGATGCGGCAAAAAAGCAAAAAGAGAAAATTCTGTTTGCCTTCAGGTGAACAGAATTTTCTCGTTACATAAAAAATTACAGGAGGTAATTTTTTATATGGAAGCTCTCCAGAGAGATGACGTATGCATAACGTGCGCGTCAACATCAAAATAATAGCGGTTTTTTAAAGTTGGTTCAATAATTCTAATCTGGAGCCTTTGCTAATGCCTATCATCTTTCCGAATTCCCGTCGCTATAGTCATCATCCTCTACAATGTCATCTTCCTCATCGTCCGATTCATCCTCAAGACTTCCTTCAGATTTCTCACGCAGATATTTCTTAAGTATTTTAACAGCCTCTTCCTTCTCAAGGTCAAACTCATCCATCAGCTCACGGACAATATCTCCCCTGCTTACCATATCTTCTTCCAGGGCTTTTATATAAGAAACATAATAATCAAAGTCATCTGTGTCATCGTCATCTACTGTATCAAAATAATCCTCGTCAAGCATATCTCCACCTCACATACATGATAACATAAAAAGAACAATGGCTATCACCGTGTTGCTAATAGAACAAAAATTTAAACCAATAAAAAGAAAAGATGATTTAAAATAAAAAACCGGGAGCTCATCCCGGTATCTAGTATGCCTCTCGCCACTTATAAGTGCGGGCATTGTATTAAACCCTGCGTAACTGCAGGCAGATTTGGTTTGTCTAGTTAATGACCTTCGAAAGGTCAGATCTCTTTGTCGGCAACATAAGCGTCTCCTTTACGTGCGGCCGGTGCTAAGTCCTCATCTCTTTCCTGACCACGATTTAATAATACCATGCATTCCAAATTCCGCAATTTAATAAATTGTTATATATTTCAAATTACTGTGATTTCTACGCAAGAGACCCTGGGCATTGACCAGCCTTTAGCTCTGCAATCTTCTCTTCCAACCCCTGAGCTTTACTATACGCCTCTTTATAGGCATGAAAAGCAACCTTTTTCATTTCATTCTTATGGTTAATAGGAACAACTAATTTTCCGAAATTATCTTCCCAATACTCGTTGAATGCTTCTCTCACGTCTTTCATTGTGCGCCTCCTGTAAAAAACAAAATCAGTGTGAATTATGAGCCATCGCCTCATAGCCCAAAACCGCCAGCTCCTTTTCTATCGCCTCACATTCCGACTTTAAAAGCTCAATCTTCTGCTCAGTCTGCTCAATCCGCGCTGTATCGTCTTCAAACTTAAGATCATGCTCAAGCGCAGGAATTTCTTCTTTTATGAGGGATAGCCGCCGTCTAAGCTGTGTAACCCTCTTCGGGGGACGTCCGCCTTTCTTGCCGTTCTCCCGGCTAGAAAGCTTTTTTGCAACACTTGTTGATTTTCCAGTGTATGTATAAAGGGAATCAATCCAAAAGCGAAGACTTTTTAAGTCCTGCCCCATTGAATGGCTTATGTCTTCTAGCTCACGGGCAGAAATAGCCGCGTCATAGCAGCTCTCAAGCCGTTTCTGAAGACTTTCAAGATTTTCGAGCAAGGTGTATATAGCCTGTGTTCTTCTGCTCATGTTTAAGTATAACCTATAATCTTGGGTTCTTCAAGTTAATTCTTC
>CAZURC010000174.1:0-1732 GCA_964623405.1 uncultured Treponema sp. | reverse complement strand
TTCCGCCCTCAATCCGTGTTCATCCTTTTATCCGTTTTAATCCGTTTTGAATAACTCCTCCCGCTCGCGTACTGGTAGTCGGAAGCTGACGGAAAACTTGTGAACGAGTCTTAAAACAGGGCGGATAAATGCTATCTTAAGAATTTTATTTCCTCGTTATGGAAATATGTCTTCCAGAAATTTATAAAGTCAAAATAATAAACTTGCATTGCCGATAAAATCCGTGTCAAATCTTTTTCTGGAATTCTGCCTTTGTTATGCGCAACTTGAAAAGAGCCATTTGAAAGGACCCAGATTTTTGTGTCATTTTCTGTGGGTGCGTCTTTTGTGATATGAAAATGTACTGGCTCAGATTGTTCATTCGACCAGATGTAGATTTTATATCCAAGAGTTCTGATATAAACCGGCATTTATGCGCTCTCCAGAGAATCCATTGTCCTGTAAGTTGTAATTGCTGGATAAATTTTTTTCAAATAATCTTGATAATATTGATTTTTTCCTTCGTCAAAATTTGAATGGAGAATTTCGCCGTCATTTTTTATAAGAACTGATTCTGCCGTCTGCATATCTTCAAAACAGACATCATTGTCAGTATAAGTTATTCGAATTCCGTCTTTTTCACAAAACTCTTTTCTCATCTTTAAACCTCAGCAACAATATATCAGATTAAGATAATAATGACACCCTAGAACTTCCCGAAAATCAGATTGTGTGCGACTGTTCCGGGGCCTGGAACCGCAGGCAGAGCGTCTTGCTTAAAGAACTTCACGTCTGAAAGCTCCTCTTCCTGTATTTTGATTTCGCCTGCGCCGTATTCGGCGGTGAACGCGAGCATCAGCTGGTCGGGGAATGGCCAGGCCTGGCTTCCGACGTACTTTATGTTCTTCACTGTGATTCCGCTTTCTTCCTTTATCTCGCGGGCGACAGCGTGCTCTGCGGTTTCTCCCATCTCAATAAATCCCGCCAGAGTTGAATAGACATTGTCGTTCCTGTTCTTGTGCCGTCCAAGCAGAATCTCGTCTCCTTTTCTCACAAGCACAATCACTGCCGGCTCTAGCTGCGGAAAATACTGCCTGCCGCATTTGGTGCAAGTCCGCGCGGTAAAGTCCTTGTCGTCCTGCAGAGCGCCGCCGCACTTTGCGCAGAAACGCTTGCTCGACTTGAAATTCAAGATTCCTTTCGCGCGTGCGGCAAGAGCCGATGTCTGCTCGTCATTCTCCGCAAAGAATGTTCTGAGCGGAATGTCGTCATATCCGGCGGGGTTCGGCGTGCCGCTCTCAAGCAGGACTGCGGCGTAGTCAAGCGGCTTCTCCTCCAGCCAGTCGGACGCGACGTTAAGCTCAAGGCATTTTCTCATCAGCGCGTTGTCCGGGAGCTTTCCGTTTTTTAAAATTATCCTGTTTTCCCTGAAGATAAAGTTGTGCTTCATCGGGCTTTGCAAAATATCAGATGTAATCGGCATGTTTTTATTCTAGGACGGAAATCAGCGGAAATCAAATTCAAATTGCTTTAATTTTAAGTGTTCTAATTGAATATTAAAAATGCACTCTCGGCAAGAACCCGTTTTGAAAAACGGCTTCCGCGCTTCGCTTGTGCAGATTGTTTTTCAAAGCGGAACCTTGCCTACGTGCATTTTCAATGTTCCTTAATCAATTTGAGTTTGCTCAAAATAAATACATACCGTTTTACTGAATGCGGATATTCTTGTATTATATTTTCAAGCTCTTGGAGG
>CAZURC010000173.1:0-1801 GCA_964623405.1 uncultured Treponema sp. | reverse complement strand
ACTACCAACAAATCCAAAATTCTTCTAATATAAAGCAAATATTTTGGAGGCAATTATGAAAATCGCTCTTATCAACGAGAACTCTCAGGCTGCAAAGAACGCAGTTATCTACAATGCGCTCAAGAAAGTCGCAGACAAGAAAGGCTACGAAGTTGTGAACTATGGAATGTACACAGCTGACGACAAGGCGCAGCTCACTTATGTTCAGAACGGAATACTGGCGGCGACACTCCTCAACTCAAAGGCCGCAGACTTTGTTGTCACAGGCTGCGGAACAGGAGAAGGCGCAATGCTTGCACTTAACAGCTTTCCTGGCGTAATTTGCGGCCACGTGGAGACACCGCTAGATGCCTATACCTTCGCGCAAATCAATGATGGAAATGCGATTGCTGTTCCTTTCGCGCTTGGATTTGGCTGGGGCGGAGACTTGAATCTTGAGTACATTTTTGAAAAGCTTTTCTCAGAGCCGTTCGGTGGCGGGTATCCAAAGGAAAGAGCAGTTCCAGAGCAGAGAAACAAGAAAATCCTTGACGCAGTACGCGAAGCCGCGTTCAAGCCGTTCACTCAGATACTTGAGAGCCTGGACAAGGAGCTTGTAAAAGGAGCATTCGCAGGCGAGCACTTCCAGGAGTATTTCTTTAAGGACTGCAAGGATGCAAAAATCGCGGAAACTGTAAGAAAGTTTTTGTAACACACAGCTTTCTACAGCTTAATCTTGCCATAGGAGTAAAGGATTCCTATGACTTTTGCGACGGTGATGTATATGTCCATCTCGCCGTGCTGCCATATTCTTCTAGAAGTGGACTCGGCGCGAAGGGCAAGCATCTTGCCGTCGTCATCCTCCGCTATCTTGCAGCAGAACGCGGCCTTTATTCCCTGCTTGTCATACTGTCCCGCAAGCTCCGCCTGTCCGGAGGCGACAAGGGCCTCCATCTGGTTCACGTAGAAAAAATCTGTAGATGCGCCCAAGTTGCCGGCGGCAAGGTCCAAGTCCAGAGGCGTGAATGTTTTTGTCTTTGACAAGCTGTGAATCTTCTCAAAGTAAACCTTGTCTCCGTTCTGTAGGCACAGATGGTCTATCATGTAGTAGGAGCTAAGAAAATCAAAGACAACCTTTATTCCAACCCTCAAGTCGTCAATCTTTGTAAGCGCGCGGAACACAACTGTATGCAAGTACATTGAGCTTAGGGTGCGGTCCTTCTCCGTCTTGAGCTGGATATTCGCATGTTTTTCCGGCAGGTAAATTATAAAGCAGTTGCGTCCCTTTGTCTTTCCGCGGTAAAGAGCCTTGTCGGCGACCTCAAGCACTCCCTCATAGCTCGCGCTGTCCTTAGGAAACCGGCTCACTCCGACAGTCACCGTAACATAAAGCCCTGGAAACTCAGAAATCTCCCAGCCGTTCATTATCTGCATAATCTTGCGGCAGTTCTTCCACACCTCGTCATAAGCTATAAGCTCTGGATACACAACCAGGAACTCATCGCCACCATAGCGCCCCACAGTGCCTTTTCCGTCTGTAACTTCCTTTATCCTGGCGGCAACCTCTATTAAAATCTTGTCTCCTGAAAGATGCCCATAAGTGTCATTCACATACTTAAAGTTATCAATATCAATAATCGCCAGAGTAAAAGGCACATTCTCAGCAATAAGAAAGTTTATATACCCGACAATGACATCGCGTGTATAGACCTGGGTAAGGCTGTCATAAGACTTGTAGTCTTCAAGGAAGCTATTTAAATCCATATTATTTTAATTATAAAGGACTTTCCTTAATTCTACTAAAAAATCTTGTTAATGAGGG
>CAZURC010000172.1:0-1854 GCA_964623405.1 uncultured Treponema sp. | reverse complement strand
CTTTCTTGCGCGTGTTTTCTTTTGCTTTTCTTGCCGCGATTCTTGCGGAAGCCTCTCCGATTGCCTTTTCAAGAACTTTCTCCAGAATTCCAGGGTTAAGCTCAAAATAAATCGTCAGCTTTTCCTTAACAAGAGAATCGACAATTCCGCGGACTTCAGGGTTTCCAAGCTTGTCTTTTGTCTGTCCGACAAACTCAGGCTCTGGAACTTTCATAGAAAGAACCGCAACAAGACCAGCACGAACATCATCACCTGTAAGAGTCTCATCTTTATCGAGTTTCTTCTTTAATTTTTCATTTGACTCGAATGCTTTTTTCAAGACAAAAAGAAGCGCGGACTTGAATCCATCAAGATGAGTTCCTCCGTCGCTTGTATGAATATCGTTCACGTAAGTGTAGACCGACTCAGAATATTTGTCGTTATACTGGAAAGCAAGCTCGGTCACAACTCCGTCTTTCTCGCCTGTGATATAAATCGGCTCGTCAGGATAATAGAACTTGCTTTTTATCTGCTCATTCAATTCCTTGACGTAATGAACAATTCCGCCCTCGTACTTAAGAGTAACTTCCTTTGGAGTCTCAAGACGCTCATCGCGGAAAACAATCACAATTCCGCTGTTCAAAAAGGCAAGCTCCTTTAATCTCTGAATAAGAACATCCCAGTCATAAGTTGTTGTAACTGTAAAAATAGTTTTATCTGCTTTCCATCTGATTGTTGTTCCGTGTTCATCTGTGTCACCAATCTGCTCGACTTTTGTAACAGGAACTCCTTTCTCGTATTTCTGGCGATAGACATGTCCATCTCTCTTTACAGTTGCCTCAAGCCAGTCAGAAAGAGCATTTACACAAGAAACTCCGACTCCGTGAAGTCCGCCTGAAACTTTGTATGATTTCTTATCGAATTTTCCACCCGCATGAAGACGTGTAAGAACAAGCTCCAATGCGCTGATTTTTTCAGTTGGATGCATCTCTACTGGAATTCCGCGACCGTTATCTTCTACACGCACAATGTCATCTTTTTCAAGAGCTACAACAATTCTGTCGCAAAATCCAGCCATGGCCTCATCAATGCAGTTATCAACAGTTTCATAAACAAGATGATGAAGTCCTTTTGGTCCTGTAGAACCTATATACATTCCAGGACGCTTACGTACAGCCTCAAGTCCTTTTAAAACCTGAATACTGCCCGCATCATAAGAAGAAGCCATTTTTATTTCCTTATTTGATATAATTTTATGATTTTTGTACAAAAGACATGAATAGACTTTTTGGGCATTAAAAATTATATTTGTATTGAAGAAAAAAGTAAAGGTGAATTATAATTTGCTTATGTCCAGCCAAAATTATAAAGAATTTTTTGAAGAAGCAAAAAAACAAATTCATGAAGAATTAAGTTCCAAAGGCCGTGAAGATGATTTTAAGCTCTGGTTCAATATGGAATATGTTGATGATAGTCTTTCTCAGATAAATGTTGCAGTTCCTTCCGCATACATGTGGCTTCAAATGTCAAACAAGGGTTTTGTTTCTATGATTGAAGACAAAATCAATGAACTTACAGGGCAAAATATAAAGGTTGAACATATAGTAAAAGAAAAACCATCTACATCTTCAGTTTCTTTTTCAGAGCCTTCTTCCCCAAAAAAAGAAATTCCTGAAAAGAAAGAATCAAAGAAAATATCTGAAAAAAAACATCCTCAATTAAGAGGAGATTTTACCTTTGATACTTTTGTTCCAGGTGAAAATAGTATATACGCATATAATGCATGTTTAGCTGCCTCAAAGAATCCTGGAAAGGCTTACAATCCTATTTTGATTTATGGAGGAGTAGGATTAGGAAAAACACATTTAATGCAAG
>CAZURC010000171.1:0-2005 GCA_964623405.1 uncultured Treponema sp. | reverse complement strand
AAAATCAAGGTTGCCGCCCCGCTCCAGATTATCCTCGGATATTTCGGAGCTGGAAACTTCTATCTTGGAAATGTCGGAAAAGCGGTTATGCAGTATTCCTGCACGGTTTTCGGCGCGTATTTCATCTACATGGGACAGAGCGCGAAGTACGACCATCCGGTTTTCGGCGCGTTCTTCACGGTTTTCGGAATCCTTGCGATTGCTTGGAGCGTCATTTCGGTTGTAGTTGATTTTATCAAGATTCTGACCAAAAAGATGCACGACGGAAACAAGCTTCCGGTTTTGAATTAGTAAACAAATCCCTTGTTTGGGGATTTTAATAGAAAAGTAATAAAAACATAAGGAGTTTTATTATGAAAAAGACATTGTCTTTTGTGGTGTTGGCAAGTGCTGTCCTGGCATTTGGCTTTATGGGATGTTCAAAGTCATCAAATACTTCAAGCGCTGCTGCCGCGGCTGCTTCTGACGACTCTGCCGCAGTTGAAGGCGAGGACAAAGGATTCGAGGAATTCGACATCGGCGATGAGCAGGAAGCTGGCTTCTTGAACGTTGCAGGCGTTTATTTCCAGCCTTGCGACTTGGAAGGAAACGGAGCAGTCTACAATGCTCGTGACTACGAACTTCATATGGAAGCAGATATTTCCGCTTTGGAGAACGACCTCGGATACGGCGTTGGAGATTTCGTTCCGTATTTGACAGTTGACTACGAAATCATCGGAAAAACAAACGGCGTTTCAAAGACTGGAACTTTCATGCTGATGAACGCTTCTGACGGCCCGCACTACGGAGCTAACATCGAGAAAATTCCTGCTGGAGAATACACAGTCACATTCAAGATTCACTCTCCAGAAGAGAACGGATTTCTTCTCCACACAGACAAGCTCACAGGTGTTGACGGACGTTTCTCTAACTACTGGAAGACAAAGACATTGGATGTTTCTTGGGACTGGACTTACGCTGGTCCACAGTGGTAGTTACGCGACAATTTGCTAAAAAACTTGTGCCAAGTGGTCATTGAGCCTGTCGTCCGAAGGCACAAGCGGAGCGAAGTAATGACCTTAAAAAGTGGTTACTCTGCTACGCTTCGTGCGCAAGCGGGCGACAAGCTCAACCATCGCATATATTTTTAGAAAAATCATAAAAGCACGCTTTCTCTTTGCGTGCTTTTTGTGTATAACAAAGATTGCCGGCTCAACTGTCTGCCGACAGGCAGGAAGCCCGGCAATGACAAATTTTCATGGAATTTCTTTATGCTTAAATATTTTGTCTGGGTTGTAAGGGATTTAATTGCGACAGGAATTGTTTTCGCGCTTTTTCTGGCTCTCACAAAACTCAGGAACGTAAAATTTCAAAGGCAAGGCGCGCTTATTTCCATCGTTGCCGGCTTGGTTGGCGCGGTGATTTTGGCTGCGGTCGAGCATTACAATGTTGTGCGCGACAAAAAGCTTTTTATTTTGAACTTGATTTTTATAGGCTGCGTTTTAATTTTCAGCCTTGTCTACTTGGTTTTCAACTTCGGGATTCTAAGCAAGAAATTTCCGAAAGTTCACGGACTTGCAGTTTCAATTTCGGGCGGACTTTTTTTGGTTCCGCTTTTCTGCTATAAGCTTCCGAACACGCTTCTCTATCCTTTCCATTTTCTGATTAAAGGCCAGAGCATTTTCAGCACGGATTATCTTTTCAAGCTGATTGGATTCTGCCTTGCCGCGCTTCTTGTTTTTCTCGCGGTTTTAGTTCTGTATAAAATTTTAGCGAATCTTCCTGTGATTTATGTGAAAGTCTTTTCAGTCTTCATCATAATCTTGAACGGAATTGCGCTTTATCCATATATGATGAGTCCGATGATTGTCCGCCGCTGGATGCGCGTCTCAAAAGGAATGAGAAAAGCAGTCCTTTGGCTTTACAATCAGACGGACTTTTTCACAATTTTGATGATTCTAGTCGCACTCATTTTCGCTGTTGTTTTGTTCTGGAAAAGCCTTCACAACACGGAAAGCTACTCAAA
>CAZURC010000170.1:0-2019 GCA_964623405.1 uncultured Treponema sp. | reverse complement strand
TCTTGCCGAGAGTGCATTTGCAGCTGATGTAAGAGACTATCTGTTATTTTTCCAGCAGACAGGTTGCCCAGGCTTCCACGGCGCGGCGCTGGCCCACATCGCCTAGCTTCTCGCCGGTCTTGGCTTTTATAAAGACCTGGTTCTCGCCTACGTCCAGAACTTTTGCTATTGTGCTTATTATCCTCTGCCTGTGGGGAAGAATCTTTGGCTTTTCAATTGCTAGGACGCAGTCAAGGTTCATCAGTCTCCAGCCCTTGCCGGCTATCTTCTCCCATGCGGCTTTCATGAGCATTTTTGAGTCGGCTCCCTTCCATTTGTCATCATCAGGCGGAAAGAAAGAGCCTATGTCTCCCAGGCCGCTTGCGCCTAATAGAGCGTCTGTCACGGCGTGCAGGAGAACATCGCCGTCTGAGTGGGCTTCCTCTCCGAGATCGCTTTCTATCTCTATGCCGCCTATCATAAGAGGCCTTCCGGAGACAAGCGCATGCTTGTCGTAGCCAAAGCCTACGCGGATTGTATTTTCCTGCCTAGTGTCCATGCCGCCTCCCTGCTTTAAGTCTTCCTTGTATGTGATTTTCTTGTTTGAAATATCTCCCTCCACAACTTTTATCCTTGCTCCGCTTGTAAATGCGTCGTATACAGATGTGTCGTCTGTGGCCTGAAACCCCTTCTTTTCTGCGAGGGCATGAGCCGAGAGTATTCTTGAGAGAAAGAACACCTGTGGAGTCTGGACAGAGGCGAGCTTAGAGCGCACAAGATGCCGCGCTATAAAGCCGCTGCCGTCCTTTTCTACCTGGGTGTCCACGGGGGCAGTTCCAGGAACAGCCGCGCCGTATTCCTGCGCGGCCTCGTATGTTCTTAGGATTGTCTCTTCTGTCACAAACGGGCGGGCTCCGTCGTGGATAAATACAATGGTGCTTTCAGGATTTGAGCCGTTATCTTCTATATAGAGGGATATATCCTTGAGAGCGTTGAACACGCTTTTCTGCCTGGTATCTCCGCCGGGCGCAAAGATAATATGGGTGGTTTTTGCAAGCCGGGCAAATTCCTCGTCTGAATAGAGAGCCTTCCTTGTGTTTTCTATTGATTCTTCTGTTTCTTTCTGTGAAGGCTTTAATGGATAGGTTACCGCGACAACAGAAAACGGCAGAGCCCTTAAGAATGCCTTTGCGCCTGATGAAAGCACAGTGCCGCTTCCAAGCGCAAGGAATTCTTTTTTTACGCCGCCCATGCGGGAGGAGGAGCCTCCCGCTGTAATGACAAGGGCGAGCTTGAAGTCCTTTTGCTGATTTGAGCGTGGAGCGCTACTCATCGTCTCCGTCGTCATCGTCGGTGTCCGCGCTGTCATCGCCGTCATCCTGGGAGTCATCAGAGTCGTCGTCATCGTCCATTGACCTGGAGCTTGATGAGTCAAGGTCGTCTGAGAACTCGTCGTCATCATCATCGTCATCAATCTGGATAACTTTCTTCTCGTGGACTGCGTTCAGAGGCTCCAGCTTTGCGTGAAGCATAGCCTCAACTTCCTTTGTAGTGGAGCCGATTGCGATTGCAATCTCGTCTGCAAGAAGGCGGCGCGCAGTGTCATAAAGCTTTCGCTCCTGGATTGGAAGCTCCTTGACCTTTGAGCGGTGGTAGAGAGTGCGGACTATGTTGGTAATATCCTCTATGCTGCCTTTCTTTAGGAGCGTAAGATTGTCCTGGTACCGCTGCTTCCAGTCGGAAGTTACGGACTCGACAGGCTGCCCCAAAAGCTCCAGCGCGGCGTTGGCGGCATCTTGAGAGACAATCTTTCTTATTCCAAGCTTGTGCGCGTTCTCGACAGGAACCATGACAACCATGTCAGAAACTTCGATATAGATTCTGTAATACTGCGCAGGTGTCCCGTTGTTGTCGCGCTCAAAAATCTCCTTGATTTCTCCTACACCCTGTGAAGGATAGACAATTTTTTCGTTAAGTGAAAATTCAGTGCTCATATTCTAACTATAATATCACAAGACGGCATTTGTTTCAAACACAGCG
>CAZURC010000169.1:0-2041 GCA_964623405.1 uncultured Treponema sp. | reverse complement strand
AAGTCTCCATCGCAACCAGTTTAAAATGGCTCCAGCCGCGCAAGCTGAAGAGATAAGATTTGTAGAACTTTGTTTTCTTGATTTGCCTGAAAGCGTCCTCGTCAATCTTGTCCGCCAGAATAACAAGAATCACGTCGGAGTTCATGTGTCCTGAGTAGACTTTTACGCGCGAAAGCCCCTCGCTCCAGGCTTTCTGGGCAGTTTGAGCAAGGTCGTCTTTTGAAAGATTCTGAGTCGTGTAGAAAAAGACAAACTCGTTTGAGTCAACGTCAGAAACGTGGGCGGCGCGCACAAGAATATACTGCTCCTGGTGCTGGTGAAATTCCGCTTCTGCCGCGAATGGCGGTGAAGGAGAGAGTGTGTTGATATTGTAGTATCTGGAGAAAGACTTAAGCAGTGTTTCAAGAACCTCATCGCAGCCCATGCAGCTATAATATCACTAAACAATATTGAGAGTAAAGTTTTTAAGTTTACGTAAAGATTTACTTTTCTATTTTCCTGCCTTTCTTTGCAAGCGCAAGCCTTTTCATTCGATTGAGGACAAAGAGCTTAAAATAAATTTATGTTTTTTACAGACTGTCTTTTTTAACTTAACATTATTTCAACATACCAAGATGGTATGAAAACAAAACGCTACTTTGCTAGCAAAAGAGGTTACACATGAAAAAAACAGTCAAAACAGCTCTAGCGGCGGCGCTTATGATTGCGGCCACATTCTCACTGGCCGCGCAGAAAAGCGGAAAAGTCATCACAAGAGACTCATCAAAGTCAAAGACAGCGGCGGCTTCTTCAAAGAAAGCTGGAAACAGGGATGTTGAAATCAAGGTCTCAATGGCTCACAACCAGACTGCTTTGGACAATCCTTATGTTTTCGGCGCAAACGCTTTTAAGGAAAAGCTTGGACAGGTTTCCGGAGGCGGAGCGGCTGCGGAACTTTACCATGGAACAAAGAGTGAGGATGAGGGCGCGCTTTTGAAGAAGCTCCAGAGCGGAGAGGTTAATATCGTTGTTGTCTCGCCTGGACTTTTGACAGGACTTGGAGTCACAGAGGCTGACTTGTTCTCGCTTGAGTATCTTTTCGACAACTTCTCCCACTGGGGAAAAGCTCTTGACGGACAGTTCGGCTCGGAGCTTGCGAAAGTTGTATCACAGAAAACAAACAGCAAGATTCAGGTTCTTGGATACTGGTCTGCGGGTGTCCGCGATTACTATGGAAAAAAGCCAGTTAAGTCTCCAAGCGACCTGAAAGGAATGACAATCAGAATCGGAAGCTCTCCGGTGCAGCAGCAGTTCTGGAGCGCATGCGGAGCAAAGCCTGTCTCTGTCGGCTGGGGCGCGCTTTATGACGCTTTGAACACTGGAAAAGTTGACTCAGCGGAGAACGACTACACGAACATGATGCTCAAAGACCACCACAAGGCTGCAAACGGAAAATATATCTGCGAGACAGAGCACGAGTTCACAACAAGGCTTATGCTTGTAAACGGCGATTTCTTCAATAAACTGACCGCAGAGCAGAAAAAGTGGATTACACAGGCGGCCTCGTACTCAACCCAGGTTGAGCGGCAGAAGACTTTTGAGCAGGCCTCAAGCTCAAAGGCGAAAGTCAAGAAAGAAGGCGCTATTGTTGTTGAGAACAAGGACATCGACATCGCGGCGTTCAAGGCGATCGCAGTTCCGATTCAGGACGAGTTCGCGAAGAAAAACGGGCTTGAAAGCTTCCTGAATATGGCGCGCGCAAAGTAGAAACGATATTCGCATCCGGAATTAAATAGCCTTAATCGAATTATTGGGTAAACGCTGAAAATGCACTCTCGGCAAGACCCCTGTGAGGCTGTCTAAAGAGCTAAAACCGTAGCGGTCATTGAGATGAGTCAAAATGACCTTGTACTATGTTATGGTGGTTTCGATAAACTCAACCACCGCATTTCATTTTTTTTGGACAGCCCCAAGCGCAAAGCCATTCACCTTTGCGCTTCAACATTCTGTACAGGTAGCCAAGTTGGTGTCTATGTGCCATAGCCAGACTGTGTTCCGCGCT
>CAZURC010000168.1:0-2056 GCA_964623405.1 uncultured Treponema sp. | reverse complement strand
ATTAAAATGTACTATATAAATCCCACTTTCCGCAACACGATGCAACAAGCGCCTACAGCTCAACATCCAGGCCGGTCTTTGCTGCGTCGTCGGCGAGCTTCTTGCGGAATGCAACGAGCTTTTCCTTCAGCTGCGGGTACTTTATAGAAAGAATCTGCACGGCAAGATAAGCGGCGTTCTTTGCGGAGTTGATTCCGACAGTCGCGACAGGTATCTGCGGAGGCATCTGCACAATGGAAAGCAGCGCGTCAAGACCGCCAAGCCCGTTTGACACTCCCGGTGTCACGCACTCAAGAGGAACACCGATTACAGGAAGAGTTGTCTCACCGGCAATCACTCCAGGAAGAGCCGCGGCAAGACCCGCGCCAGCTATAATCACTTCCGCGCCGTCCTTCTCAACTTGCTCCACGGTCTCTTTCAAGAGCGCGCCCGCCCTGTGCGCAGAGATAATGTAAGCCTTGTAGTCCACGCCGAATTCCTTTAATACATCTCCGGCCTTCTTCATAGTCTGTAGGTCAGACTTAGAGCCAAAAAAAATCGCAACCTTCATAAAGATACTCCTAATAAGACTGTTTGAAGAGTTTTACGAAAAATACTGGAAATGCACGTAGGCAAGGTTCCGTTTTGAAAAACAATCTGCACAAGCGAAGCGCGGACACAGTATGGCGATGGCACATAGACACTGTCTTAACTGCCAGTACAGAAAGTTAATGCGCAAAGGTGAATGGCTTTGCGCTTAGATAAAATTGCTTTGCAATTTTATCTATAGGGTTCTTGCCGAGAGTGCATTTCCAGAACTTTCAGTTCAAGTTAGCGATAATCTTAATATAAAAAACATATTTTAGACAGAGCGTCTTGATGCAGACTTTTTTTTTAAGCAGTCTTAAAAAAAATGATATTTTCTTGTTATTTTGTTTATTTTAAGTTATAGTCTTTCTATGGGTGGAATTTTTACAGGGGAAGTTCAAGACCGCATGTGCTTGTAAAAAGTCTTTCAGCTTTCATAAAAGAGGCCTGCGGCATGAATAGATATGGTCAGGAATCTAAGACGAGTCTTCATTGCATTGGGTGTGTTTATGACAAGTGTTCAAGCCTTTTCCCAGGTAGTAAAAACACCTTTCCCTGTCACCAATCTGTCCTGGACAAAGGACAGCGGCTCTTTTGCATACACAGAGGAAAACACTGTGTTCCTGCGCGACTCAAAGACCTATTCCCTGCTTGACACTCTCCCTATAAACAGCGTTGACAAGATAATGTTCTCCACAGAAGGCCGCGGCCAGGTTCTTCTCGCGATAACAAAGGACGGCATATTCTCTGTCTACAACCTTGAGGAAAAAGACGGCTCGCTCTCATTCAACAGAACTCCCTATTTTACACTGGACAGCTCCGGAGAGAATGATGTCGGCCGCGTCGCGTTCAGCAAAAGCTCAGACTACGTGGCAGTCTCTCTTCCAGACAACTCAGTCAACGTGCTTTTCAAGCTGCGCCTTACCACAGATGCAATCCTGAAGCACTTTGAGGGGCACACCGCAAGAATATACAACCTGGGATTTTCCAATAACGAGACAAGGCTCATAAGCACGGCGGAGGACGGCCAGGCGATAATCTGGGACTTGAACACACAGGAGCGTCTGTTCTCTATAGAAGGAATCTACACGGACACAAGGGTTCCTGCAATATTCCTGAACGACAGCAAGAGAATAATAGCCTGCGACGGCGAGACCAGCTTCTGCATTTACGGAGAGGCAGGAGAAAAGCTTGTCACAGTGGACACTCTGCACAAGATAACAGGAATCGAGACATTGCGGGACGATGACAAGATAGCCGTAGTGACAGAGACAGGCGAGATAGAGATATACGGACTTAAAAATACCAAATGGACAGGCTACATTCCCTCCTACGATCCGACAGCCCTGACAGACTTTGAGTTCAACTCAGACGACACAAGGGTTCTCCTCGGCTACGAAAGCGGCTCAATCTTTGAGTACAGCGTAAAGGACGTTCTCCTGAACCCCGGCGACAAGCCTCCAAAGCAGATACAAGTCTGGGGCGGCGC
>CAZURC010000167.1:0-2060 GCA_964623405.1 uncultured Treponema sp. | reverse complement strand
CTCTACGAAACGAGCTGCCTGATGAAAAATTCCTACGCAAGAAGCGACGCGTAAATATAGATATGAAAATGGACGGAGGTTTTTGATATAATTCGCCTATGGAAAACATCACTTTTACACAAGAGAGAAAAATCTCATCTGCTTTTATTGACAGCACGGTCAAGATGGGAATTGCGCAGTCGGTTCTTATGGTTCAGGACAACCTGACTGAGTGCTTCAATATGCTTGGCTGCGACGGTGTGGTTTACCGTGAGCAATTCAATGCGTTCTGGGTTTTTACAAAGACAAAGCTCCATTTTTACAGGCGGCCGGACTGGAGAGAGGAAATTACGGCTTCAACTTTTCCTATTGACAACGAGGGCTTCCGCACTCATGTGAACACCGTTCTGAAAGACAAGAATGAGAATGTTCTGATTGCGGCGAACCAGGAGGCTTGCGTTCTCGACATGGAAAAGCACCGCCCGATGCGGCTGACAAACCTTCCTTATCCAAAGGAGAATTTCCCGGAGGCGACGGTCAAAGACCCTTTTGAGAAATTCAGCATGGAGCTCTCGGAAGATGATTTTATCTACGAGCAGGTTATCCGCTCGCAGCATATTGATATGTCTCATCACATGAACAACATTGAGTACATCAAGCTGGGGCTGAACGTTTTTACAGATGACTTTCTTGAAAGCCATGAGCCAAAGGAGCTTGAGGTTCACTACACAGGCGAAAGCAAGGAAGGACAGACGCTTAAGGTTTACCGCAGGGACAAGGACGGCCGGACTTTTATTGAAATAAAAGAAGCTGTTTCTGGAAAAAGTGTATTTGAGATGATGATAAAGTTCTAATAGCCAGGAAGCCTTATGCAAGCGAATTTTGACACAATAATAATAGGCGCGGGACCTGCAGGGATTTCCGCCTCGCTCTACGTAAAGCGCGCAAACCTAAGCGTACTCGTTCTCTATTCCGGAGAGGGAAACCTTGAGAAAGCGCATAAGATTGACAACTACTACGGTTTCCCAGAGGGAATATCAGGCCCGGAGCTTTACAGGAATGGAATACAACAGGCAATAAACCTGGGTGTTGAGGTCATTGAAAGCGAGGTTACAAACATAAGGCTGAACGATGACTTTTCCTTTACCGTAACCGCCGGAAAAAATGATTTCTCTGCTAAATCTGTTGTGATTGCAACAGGAAACAAGAAGCTGCGCCCGCAAGTCAAAGGAATTAAAGAATTTGAGGGAAAAGGCATAAGCTACTGCGCAATCTGCGATGCTTTTTTTTATAGGAAGAAAAACGTCTGCGTAATCGGCGACGGAAAATTCGCCGTTAGCGAGGCTGAAGATTTGGTGAACGTTGCCTCCTGTGTGACAATCCTGACGAATGGGAAAGACGATTCTTTAATCAAAGAAACGCTGTCCGAAAAAGGCGAGCTTGAAAGGTTTAGAATTGACACAAGAAAGATTGCGGAAATAAATGGTGAAGAGGCAATAGGAAAGGTAAGCGCAGTTCTGCTCGATGACGGGACAAGACTTCAAGCCGACGGTGTTTTTATCGCGCTTGGAGAAGCAGGCGCCGCTGATTTTGCGAAGAAGCTTGGGCTTGTGCTCAACGGAGACAGCATTGCCGTAAACGAGAAAATGGAGACCAACATTCCAGGTCTTTTCTCCTGCGGGAATTCAACAGGCGGTCTTTTACAGGTAAGCAAGGCGGTATATGAAGGAGCTGTGGCAGGGCTAAGCGCAGTAGAATTTTGCAGAAAAAAATAAAAACCGCATTCCGTTGGTCGGCGCTGCGCTCGCTAGTTGGTTCCGCATCCTGCTCATAAAAAAAACCGCATCCTTGTTTCAAGAATGCGGTTTATAAAAAGCCAACTGTCGGACTTGAACCAACTACCTGCGCGTTACGAGTGCGCTGCTCTACCAGGTGAGCTAAGTTGGCAGAATTTAGATAAGAAGATATTATCATAAAAAGCACGATAGAATCAACAATGCAAAATAAAATGAATAATACAACCAGAGACACAGTTTCAAAAATGACTTCCGCGCCTGTCGGACCGCTGATTATCAAGAACG
>CAZURC010000166.1:0-2174 GCA_964623405.1 uncultured Treponema sp. | reverse complement strand
CATCAAGCTCCTCTACCGGCTCCGCCTCGGCAGCTTCCTCTTGTTTTTTCGCGACAGGATTGCTCAGAATTCCGCTTTTGACAATTTCTTCGATAGCATTTCGCAGCTCGTTATTATCTATTCGCACGATATTATTTGAGGACTCTCTTTCTTTCTCAGTTTCCTTTTCAATTCCAAGAACAGAGAGAATGTCGCCCCAGCTAGACTCAAGCAAAGAGTCAACTTCCTTGCTATGCCTTTTTCCCCGCCGGCCCAGGCTCTTTCGAATCTTCTCATTCAGATTTTTTCTGCCATCTGTTATCTCTCTGCCAAGTTTTCCTAAATCATGTATCCCGCTGGAATCCTGTTCATCCATACATTCTGTTATAAACGCAAGCTGGAATCTTTTTATCCGGTCCTTTATTACAGCCATGTCATCTTTCTTTATGTTGAATAAAAGAAACACAATAAGAAACACAGTTATAAAAAGCAGCAGCAAAAGCAGAATTTTAACCTCATCTGGAATCTCAAGAATCCTGGAATCGTACACAAGCGATATAAAGAAGCTTTGCTTAGAAGCAGAGAATGTCTTTGTAAAAACAACAAAATTGTATGATGAGCGCAAGGTGTCCTCATTCATCTGGCTGGCGTCATCGCTATCTATTTGCTCACTTAAAACCTCAACGGCTTTATCTCCCCTGATAGCTTCCTGAGTGGAATTATCCTTATCTACCAAATTGTAGCTTCCAGAAATTGCGATATTCTCAACAGCAACATCGGGAGAGACTCTTTCCGCTAAATTTGCGGCATTCTTCCTGACAGCTTCCTTTAGAGAGGCAACGGCCTCCGCGGAAAATTCCATTGTCGCGACCGGAAGCCCGAAGATATAGCCTCCAGAGCTGTTTTTCCCCGCGGTTATATAGGTTGCAGAGGATTTTTCCGAAAGTGTGATTGCATTCATTGAGAAAAGGAATCTTGGAAAGTCGCTGGCATCATAGTAAAAGACAGCCAAAGCGCGCTGTGTAATAGCCTCTGTTCTGTCCTTTCCTAAAAAGGGCACTGAATAAATAACTCTGTTCCTGCTTTCATCGCTGAAGATACTGTATTTCTGGTCTTGCGGGCAGCTAATCGCATTATAGCTTATCTCTTTTTCTTCCGAAGAAATATCCGCATAGTCCTTCCACACAATCCTGTCTCCGCTCTGGCTTTTTAAGTCCGAGGAGAATGTGCTGTAATAAACCTTTTTGCCATCTACGCCAATAACTCTTATTCCAAGAAGACCGGGCGACGAAGAGAAAAGCCTGGCCACAAGCTCTAAGCGGGATTTCACATTCTCATTGCTTGCGGAATTCATTGTGAACGAGCGGACGGAATCATCCGAAGCGAAGAGCGAAAACCGTTCAATGAGAATTTGTGTATACTGCTGCTCTAGCTCCGCAAGAGACTCTGCTTTCTGCTCAATAGGATGTCTTACCGCAGGCTGATAGAATTTAGCCTCGAAAAATCCGAAATGCCCTGAAAAGACAAGGACGGTAAAAACAGCAAAGACAGCCACAGAAAACAAAAGGCTCACAGAGAATTTCTGGCCTGAAGTCAATTCCTATTCCTTAAGATTTGCAAGTCCTCGAAAAAGCCACAAAAGCGGGTCTTTCGATATGCCCTCAATTGAATTTCGGCTTTTTTACAGCATCTATTCACTGTTTTTCAAAATAATTTACATGCAGATTATAGCCTTTCTTCCTGCTTCTTGCCATTTTATTAAAAGCAAGTATCTGATAGACTAATAGAGTAAAAATGAAACAAGGTCTTAACAGGATTCTGTCTTGCATAGCTCTTGCGCTGCTAATTGCAATCACAGCCATCACAGCGCTTGCTCCCAGGACAGCAAGGCAAGAGGAAACTCCGCAGCAGGCAGCATTTCAAAGCGCGGCAGGTAAAGAGCGGAAATTTATAGAAATAGGACAGCTCAGGATTACGACAAAGCCGGACAATAACGGAAACTCATCGCTCATCGTTGCAACGCCTTGCCTTGAATATTCAGAAGACAGGGACTTCCGCGAGGAGCTGGACCGGAAGTATTCAAGAATAAAAGAGACTATTGAAGTATATTTCAAATCCAAGACCCTGCAGGAAATAAGGCAAAAGGGAGAGGAGGCTGTAAACGCAGAGCTGCTTGCAGACATAAACTCTCTGCT
>CAZURC010000165.1:0-2247 GCA_964623405.1 uncultured Treponema sp. | reverse complement strand
GGACTTGAGCGATTGCAGACCAAATATATTGATTTGAGCAAAATTGCGTGCTAACATAATCGGAGGAATTTTACTTTCTACGATAGCCCTGTATCCGGTATATTGAATAGTTAAAAGATGCATTTGCAAACGAAGAGATACCGTTTTATAACTTGCGATATGAATGATTTTTCAACAAGCACCGTCCGTCATATTAAACTTGAAGATTTTTTAATGCTAGAGGATTTCTAATGAAAACCGAACCTTTAATTTCTGTAATAATCCCCTCTTACAACCGCGGCAAATTGATTTTGCGTTCCGTTGAGAGCGTTTTAAGCCAGACGCACAAGAACCTTGAGCTGATTGTAGTTGATGACTGCTCAACTGACGACACTGAGGACGTTATAAAAAAGCTCGGCGATGCCCGCATAAAATATGTAAAGCTCGAGAAGAATTCGGGAGCGTGTGCTGCCCGCAACCGAGGAATATATAAGGCGGAGGGTGAATACATTGCATTCAACGACAGCGATGATGTGTGGCACAAGGATAAACTAGAAAAACAGCTTGCATTTCTTAAAGAAGAAAACGCCGATATTGTCGTCTCTTCAATGGCGGTTTTCGATGACGAGAAGAACAAGTTTCTTTTCCCGTTTCCAGACCCGAAGAAAGTCAATGAAGGGCCGGTCTTGTATGAGCAATTGCTTTCATACAACTGCACAAGCACACAGCTCCTATTTGGCAGAGCGGAATGCTTTAAGGAAAACCCGTTTGACCCCTCCATGCCACGATACCAGGACTGGGAAGAAGCCTTGCGGCTTTCGCAAAAATACAGACTTTTTCATCAAGATGAAATCCTTGTTGACACATTCATTCAAAAGGACAGCATTACAAAAAATCCCAAGAAAGGCATTGCCGGAATGGATATGCTTTACGAGAAGCATAAGGCGTCGATTGACGCGAATCCAGATATAAAGGCGGCTTTTTTCCTAAAGAAGGCAGGCTCAGTCTGGAGAGCAGGCTTATCTCCTGTCGAGGAGCTTAAAACCGCATATAAGTGCCAGCCGTGCTTAAAGAACTTTGCAAAGCTCACGCTCGCGCGTCTTCATCTTTATGGAGTCGCGGGGAAATTGCTAGGAAAATAGCCTTGTTTTCGAATTACTTTAGAAACATTAAAAATGCACTCTCGGCAAGAACCCGCTTATGAAAAACGGCTTCCGCGCTTCGCTTGTGCAGATTGTTTTTCAAAGTGGAACCTTGCCTACGTGCATTTTTATTATTCAGTTACAGCACTCGAAATCAAGGTTACATAACTTATTTTCTAGCAATTCTTAGCAGGCCGGCAAACACATTGTCAAAAAAACGGAAAAATCCCCTGTGATTCTTGTAGAGCCTTAGCAGCATGGAATAAAGAGCCGTCTCGGAGAGAGAAATATTGTCATCCGTTATAATCCGCAGGCGCTTGTCCGTGGAAAACAAGTCGAACGGATTTTCAAGCATCTTCTGCACGCGCGGTGTAATCGCTCCGCTCTGCTTTATCTCTTCAAGGACAGAAGGCTGCGCAAGCGGATAGAAATTCTCCGCGTTGGTAATAAGATAGTGGATTACCTTTGCGCCATTCATTGAGTTAAGGCGGAGTGTAACCTGCGCATTCCAGCAAAAGTCAATTTCCCTTATAATCCAGCCGCTTAGATAATTCGCCTCGTTCAATGCCGGCTGGTCAAGGACTACACCTCGCCTATAGCTTTCTTTCCAGAGACTATGCCATAGCGAGAAGAAGTCCCTTGCCTTTTGCGTGTCACGGCAAAGCAGCAGCCCTCCGTTTATATATGAGTCATGCTCAAGGATTTGATTACGATGACTGAACGTGTATTTTCTTTTTATAAGCCTACTTAAAAAGACGGACTCGCTTATATGGCAGTTGTTGTCCAAGACGCCGGCGACATCACATTCAATTTTCTCAAGCCCTGACAAGTCTCCGGTAACTATAGTGTCGCAGTCAATGTACACAAGGCTTCCTTTTACAAGGCCAGGCATACTTGTCTTAAGCCAGCGCGATGAGGCTTTCTTGTCAAAGCCGTCAGGAATCTCTACCGGAACAATCTCGTCAAAGAGATGCGAAAGCTTTTTTCTATTATCATCGGCACCAAAGGACAGCATTGTCTTTGCGTCAGTAAGAAGGACGGTCTGTGCAAAGGGATTGTGCATTTTAAGCGAATAGACAGAAAGGGAGGCTTGCTCAAGATAATTATCACTTGCGGAGCTTGTAAG
>CAZURC010000164.1:0-2275 GCA_964623405.1 uncultured Treponema sp. | reverse complement strand
GAGTTCACAGATGTGACTTACACAAAGACAGGAGAGTCCCAGGGAGCTTAATTAGACATTAGATTATCGACACAGTCCGGTTTGAAATATAGCCCATGCTCTCAAGCTCACGGACTGTGCGGTAGACTGTCGCCTGGCTTACGTTCTTTTTTGAGCGTGAGCGGGCAATATAATATAGCTCCTTGCAAGTGCAGCCAGGATTCTCGAGTACGGCCTTTAGAATATCCGCCCGCTGTCTTGTAAACCTTCCCCCTCTCTCCCTGAATGACCTTAGAATTTCGTTATATTTCTCATCTACGTAAATCATAATAATGGCGGTTAGCATATAGTAACGTAAAAAATAGTTCAATCTCTTTAACACATTCTTTGCCGTCTGCACGCCTTAAAACAAGAATTTCTTTCTCAATAAGGCTAAAACTTGTTGACTTATGCTAACAACTTTCAGAGAATTTTAACACCTATGATGATAGACAAGCGGCTTGTCAACGCCGTTCCCCAGACAAAGAAGTACGTGTTCCTGACTGTTGTCTTCAAGTGGCTCTCGCTTGCCGCAAACACTGTCCTTATTTTTTCGGTCGCCCAGATTATAAAGACCCGCGGCGAGAATGTTTCTATTCCGCTGGCCTTGATTCTTGTAAGCGCGGCCATGACTTTCCTATGCTCCTTCCTGGTTTCTATCACAAGCTTTAAGTCGTCATGCCAGGTAAAGAAAACCCTGCGCTCAATGATTTACGAGAAGCTTCTTGCGCTTGGAACTGAGTATCAGGAGAAGGCAGAGACCGCAAAGATTGTCCAGCTCGCAGTTGAAGGGGTTGAGCAGCTTGAGACCTGGTTCGGCGCTTATCTTCCGCAGCTTTTCTATGCGATGATTGCAGCTCTCACAACTTTTGCGGTGCTCAGTTTTGTGTGCCTTAAGATGGCGGTGATTCTTCTCGTATGCGTTCCTCTCATTCCGCTTGCGATTGTCGCCGTGCAGAAAATAGCGAAACGGATTTTGTCAAAATACTGGTCGCAGTATGCAAGCCTTGCGGACAACTTTCTGGAGAATCTTCAGGGGCTTACGACTCTGGAAATCTACCAGGCGGACGAGTTCAAGCAGAAAAAGATGGGAGAGGAGGCAGAGCATTTCCGCAGAGTGACAATGAAAGTTCTTTCGATGCAGCTCAACTCAATCATCGTGATGGACATTGTGGCCTACGCAGGCGCGGCCCTCGGCATTGCGGCGGCTGTCGCGTCATTTAGAAGCGGCTCTCTTTCGCTATCAAGCTGCCTTGCCTGCATCTTGATTTCCGCAGACTTCTTCATTCCGCTGCGCAGGCTAGGAAGCTATTTCCACACGGCGATGAACGGCGCGACAGCGAGCAGCAATATCTTTGAGTTTCTGGATTTAGACGTTAGAAAAGCGGTCATTGAGCCTCTGCCTGTCGGCAGACAGGTTGTCGAACTGACCTTGAATACCGGTTACTTCGCTACGCTCGTACCTACGGGCGACAAGCTCAACCTCCACGATTGTCATTCTGAGCGCAGCGAAGAATCCGCCCCTGTCATTCTGAACGAACGTGAAGAATCTTCAAAAGATGTTTCGCATTCGCTCAACATGACGGCGGGCACAGATGTTTCGCTTGCGGCTCAACATGACGGCGCGCTGTATGAGCTTAAAAACGTCTCCTACAAATTCAACGGACGCGAAGTCTTGAGGAACTGCAATATTCAAATCAAAGAGGGCGGGTTTGTCGCATTTGTAGGCGAATCTGGAAGCGGAAAGTCAACAACAGCGAAAATCCTGTGCGGAATCAACCTTGACTATGAGGGAAGCGCAACGCTTTACGGAAAAGAAATCAGGACGATTCCACGCGAGGAGCTTTATAAAGAAGTGATTTATATAAGCCACCGCGACTGGATTTTTAAGGGCAGCGTGCGCGACACCCTTATTGAGGGGAAAAAAGACGCAGGCGAAAAAGAAATGTGGCAAGTGCTAGAGCAAGTGCAGCTTGCGGACTTTGTAAAGGAAAGCGGCGGACTTGATTTTGAAATCCTTGAAAACGCTTCAAATTTAAGCGGCGGACAGAAGCAGCGTCTTTCAATAGCGCGCGCTCTTATACACAATCCGCAAGTCTTGATTTTTGACGAGGCGACTTCAAATATAGACGTGGAAAGCGAGAAGGCGATTTTGGACTTGCTCCATTCGCTCAAGGGCAAGAAGACTGTTGTAATGATAAGCCACCGCGCGGAAAACTGCGAGGGAGCGGATAAAATTTATCGTTTTGATAACGGA
>CAZURC010000163.1:0-2305 GCA_964623405.1 uncultured Treponema sp. | reverse complement strand
TGCGGTTTTGACACACGCTACGCGACCAGAAGCCGTTTTCAATTAAAAGCGGTTGTAAAGAAAATGGCGCGCGGGAGTGCGCATGGAATTAAATTTTCTTAAAGACAGCGCTCAGGAGAGGAAGGTCTATCTTGTCAGGCTTGACTTCTATTTCCTCATTCAAGGCGCAGTCAGCTCCAGAAATCGCAGTCTCCATTCCAATGTCTTCTATAAGGAAAATGCTCTGCTTTGCCTCTTTTGACAGGCAGACAGCTTTTCCAGTCCAGTCAGGGTTTTGCAGAAGATAGACAAGAGTCCAATGGGTGTTGCTGTTGCGCTCAGCCTGCTTTGCGGCTCTTGCGGCGGCATCCCCCGCTGACACGCGGAGAAGCATATCATCCTTGTCTATAAGAGGCTCTCCTCTCAGGAAAGCGCGCAGCTGTTCATGTCCAATCAAGTCTCCGTAGCGCCGCAAAGGAGAAGTAACCTGGCTGTACATGCTAAGACCAAGCGCCGCATGGGCGCCAGGAGTCACCCCGACACTGCGCTTTCTCATGCATCGGCGAAGCCTGTACTGTCCGGCAAGTCCTTCAGGGAGGTTTTCCGGAATATCTGGAGACTCCTGGCTTATAAATGGAAAAGGAATATTGTTCTTGAAGGCGAATTTCGCGGCTCCCTCGCCGGCAAGAATCATGCACTCACGCACAACATCTCCGCTCTCATAACGGACGGCTTTCTCCATGCTCACCTTCTTTGTATCGCTGTCCACAGAAATATGGACTTCAGGCATTGATATAGTCACAGCCCCGCGTCTTGTCCTGCGCTCAAAGGTCTTTCTTGCAATCTCAAAGAGAGGCTTTAGCTCAGGAGAATCCTTCATCTGATCGGCCTGCTCGTATGTGAGCCTCCTCACATCAACAATTGTCCGAAGAACCTCGCAGTCAGCTATCTCATAGCTGTCATCAAGCTTAATCCTAAAGCTCAATGCCAGGCTCTCCTTCTTTAAGCCAAGCGCATAGTCCTCAAGGCAGTCCTCGCTAAGCATACGGGCAGCGCCCTCCGGAATATACAAGGTCGCTCCGCGCCCGCGGGCTGAAATATCAATAGGGCTGTCAGGAAGAACTGTGCTTGCAGGATCAGCAATGTGAACCCACAGGTACTCACCGTCAAAGGCGACGGCATCATCGGGATCTGTTGACCATGGAGAGTCAATCGCATAGCTTGTGCCAGGAACCCTTGCTCTCTCCTCCTCAGGAGGCTTTCCCAGGCTAAGCTTTGCGCTCTTTGCGCTCAATCCCCAGCGCACTGGATAAGGATTTCTTGTAATATCCCAGATTCCTGTTCTTAATAGGATTTCATGCGCGCGCTCGGGAGTTTCCTTTATGCTCGCGTCCTTTAGAATCTTGCATTTGTCTGTTTTTCCAAGAGCGAACGCCTCGACTTCCTGCATATATTTTGCGTCTCCTGGAAGCTCCAGCTTTCCCTGCCTCAGGCGCGTGATAAAGGCCGCGCGGAGCTCCTCAGCATGCTCTTTCTCATAAGCCTTGCTCTTGAGCTCCTCAATTTTTTCTATTGAGCGGGGAACAAAGAATATGCGCACATTATCCGCGTCGCTTGTGTCAATTCTCTCCTCAAACAGAAAGCCATCTTTAAGAGCGCGGTAGATTCCCCAGGCCTCATCAGAGCGAAGCTCTCCGCGCATAAGCTCCGCAATCTCATTAAAGGCAATAGGAGCAGAAGCTGTTGTCTCATCGGACAAAAGAAGCTCGTGCGCCTCCGCAATCTGCGACTGAACCTCGCTTCCGCTATCCATGGCTCTGTCGGCAAAGTCAAGACATGAGTCAAGGCCGGAAGACTCTTTCTCGCAAAGAACAATGACATCGCGGCTCCGCACTTTCTGGCTTGCGTACACGGCTTTCTTGCCGGAAGCTGTGGCGCGGCTGGCGCACCAGGTTACAATAAACTTGTCGCCATCCCTGTCGCCCACGAGAGCGCATGAGCCTTTATATATAACAACAGAATTCTTATTCACAAGTCCACCCGTAATGATTTTACAAGATAAGACGCTTATTTACAATCAAAAAACTGCGCCTGCGTACCAGGCCCGCCGGGGATAAGAGCGCGTTGCTGGCGGAGGTTTTATCGCTTTGCTATCGGCGGAGATGAGCGCTTGACATGGTCAGCTTTGCGTACTTGCTGCTCCAGGTGTCAGGAACTTACTGTTCCAAGTGTCAAGAACTTACTGTGGACGGGTGTCAGGAACTTACTGTAGACGGGTGTCAGGAACTTACTGTAGACGGGTGTCAGGAACTTACTGTAGACGGGT
>CAZURC010000162.1:0-2333 GCA_964623405.1 uncultured Treponema sp. | reverse complement strand
GCGAGCTTAGAGCCTGCGATGTCGCCTGTTCTCCAGCCGTCGTCAAGAACTTTGTTCACAGCGTCCTCGATTGCCTTCGCCTCTTTTTCAAGCTTGAAGCTGTAGCGCAAAAGCATCGCCGCGGACAGAATTGTCGCAAGCGGGTTCGCAAGGTCTTTTCCCGCGATGTCCGGCGCGGTTCCGTGAATCGGCTCGTAAAGGCCAGGCCCAGTTCCATCTCCTAAAGAAGCGGAAGCGAGCATTCCGATTGAGCCTGTAATCTGCGAAGCCTCGTCGGTCAAAATGTCGCCGAACATGTTGCTTGTCGCGATTACGTCGAACTGGCGCGGATTACGGACGAGCTGCATTGAAGCGTTGTCGATGTACAAAAAGTCAAGAGTGACATCTTTGTATTCCTTGTGCACTTCCTCTGCGACCTTGCGCCACAAGCGGCTTGAGTTCAAGATGTTCGCCTTGTCAACGACAGTCAAGTGCTTCTTGCGCTTTTCCGCGAACTGGAATCCCAGACGCACGATACGCTCGATTTCTTCCCATGAATATTTCTCTGTGTCCCAGGCAGTTCTTCCATCGGCAGAAGTTCCTCTCTCGCCAAAGTAGATTCCGCCGGTAAGCTCGCGCACAACCAGGATGTTGAGCTGGCCGTCGCCTACAACCTCATCCTTTAAAGGGCAGGCATCCTTGAGCTGCGGCCACATTACAGCCGGTCTCAAATTTGCAAAAACTTTCATTCCGCCGCGGAGTCCGAGCAGAGCTTTCTCAGGGCGGATTTCAGGAGCAACGTTGTCCCATTTCGGTCCTCCTACAGCTCCGAGCAGCGTCGCGTCGCTTTTAAGGCAGATGTCGAGCTGGTCCTGAGGAAGAGGCTTTCCGAACTTGTCGATTGCCGCTCCTCCTGCGATTACATTCTTGTAGTTCCATTTGTGGCCGTATTTCTTCGCCACCGCGTCGAGGACTTTCACAGCCTCGGCTACAACATCAGGTCCGATTCCGTCTCCTGGAATCAAAGCAATGTTTTTTTCCATAAGATATATCTCCTAAAAAAATATACGAATTGTTCAACACGGATAAAAACAGATGAACACGGATTTTAACGGATGGTTTTTAGTTTTTGCGCTGCTCGTGTTCTCTTGTTTTTTTGTGTGTGTTTTAGATTATCATTTTTGCTTGTCATCTTCAACCAACCGCTGATTTCTGCTAGAATTAGCTCTATAAACACAGGAGAACGGCTAGACATGACAGATAATGAGCTTGTCAACAAGGCGCTGGACGCGCGGAAGAACTCTTATTCCCCATACTCAAAATACAAGGTTGGCGCGGCGCTGCTGTGCCAGGACGGAACCGTATACACAGGCGCAAACATAGAGAACGCCTCCTACCCATGCGGCCTATGCGCGGAAAGGACAGCGATGGCAAAGGCCGTGAGCGAAGGCAGAAAAGACTTCAAGGCCATAGCCATAGCAGGCTCATCAAAGGAGCTTTGCACGCCATGCGGAATGTGCAGGCAGTTCATGTACGAGTTCTCGCCTGAGCTAAGGGTACTGTGCGCAGACAGCGGCGGAAACTACAAGGAGCATAGTCTAAATGAGCTGCTGGCAGAAGGGTTCGGCGCAACATCAATGGAATAAAGAAGCGGGGGCGAAAAAAAATGGAAGACTACAAGAAACAGTTTATTGACTTTATGGTGGAATGCGGAGTCCTGAAATTCGGGAGCTTTACGCTAAAGAGCGGAAGGCAGTCACCTTTCTTTATGAACGCCGGCGCATACACAACGGGAAGCCAGCTCAAGAGGCTCGGGGAATTCTATGCGCGCGCAGTGCACGAGAACTTCGGGGATGACTTTGACGTGTTTTTCGGACCGGCCTACAAGGGCATTCCGCTGGCTGTAGCGACGGCAATCGCATACTCAGAGCTTTACGGAAAGGAAGTAAAATACTGCTCCGACAGGAAAGAGGCGAAGGACCACGGCGCCGACAAGGGAAGCCTGCTTGGATACAGCCTCTGTGACGGAGACCGCGTTGTAATAATTGAGGATGTGACAACTTCCGGAAAATCAATAGAAGAGACCTATCCAAAAATCAAGGCGCAGGAGACATCACCAGGCGGAATCAAGATTGCGGGCGAGATTGTGAGCCTTGACCGCATGGAAAAGGCCGGAGACTCAGACAAAGCCGCTCTCGCTGTCATCACAGAGAAATACGGCTTCCCCGCCCGCGCTATTGTAACGATGAGGGATGTTGTCGATGCCCTTTACACAGACGGCGCTAGGAAGATAATCACAGACGAGATAAAAGAGAAGCTCGACGCATACTACAGAGAGTACGGCGCGCGCTGAC
>CAZURC010000161.1:0-2449 GCA_964623405.1 uncultured Treponema sp. | reverse complement strand
CTCTAGATTTTCCTTGCAAAAATCTGAATTCAATCTGATAATTCTATCTATGGTGGATTTTAAAAAGTTGACTTACAGGGCGAAGGCGCTGCTATTCTCTACGGTCTTTGCGGCGCTTGTTGTGATTGTTTCTGTCTGCCTCATTGTGTTCGGCTCAAGGCGGGTTTTCAACAGCCAGACGGACTCCTATCTCCTAAAGACTTCGGACTTGAAGGCTCTGCGCTTTGAGTCGGAGCTTGGGAAGCAGCTTGTTCTTGTCACGCAGATGGTAAAATCCCCCGCCATAATAGAATACATGGAGAATCCTAAGGACGCTTCCGCAAGGAGTTCCGCCTTTGATGAATTCAGGAACTACAAGTCCTCTTTCTGGGGCGACAGCGTCTTCTGGATTAGCGACTCTGACAAGGTGTTCTATTCCGACATGCAGAGCGTCTATGTCCTTGACCCCTCAGATCCGCAGCAGTACTGGTACAACATGACCTTGACCGAGACTGAGGTCTACAACTTCAACATCAACTATAACCCTGACCTTAAGAATTCATTTCTGTGGATTAACGCTGTCGTGAGAAATGGCAGCGGAAAGGCTGTGGGTATAGCAGGAACCGGAATCCCTTTGAACGGCCTTTTTGACAGCCTCTTTGTCGGGCTTGGAAAGAATGACGCTCTTTATCTATATAACTCCGCCGGAGAGGTTACAGGCTCTCCTGACCAGGGCCATATTGAGAGCAAGGTTCCTGTCACAGCCCTGCTGCCTGAGCTTGAGGGGCAGGAGCTTTCGCACAGCGAGCCTTTTGTCTATTCAACCTCCAGAGGCGAGTACATGCTTTATCCGGTGGAGACATTAAAATGGATGATGGTGATGTTCCGTCCGTACACGCTTTCAAATGTGTTCACAAACAGCCTTGCGCTCATGGTCTTTCTGCTTGTCCTTATAACCGGAATAAGCATCGCGGTCTATTCAATATTTATCCGCAAGATTATCATCTCCCTTTCTTCTGTAATAAAGTCAACGGAGGAGAGCGCGGCGATGCAGGACACTTTCACAAAGAATGTGAAGTCAACTGTTGACACAAACCTCAAGGCTCTTGAGGATTACGGCGAGCTTCTGGACAGCCAGACAGCGAGCATAGAGGAGTCACAGTCCCATATAGAGACTCTGCTCACTCAGCTTAGTGTGCTGGACAACGTGAGGCGCAGCTCTCTTTCAAACGCTAAGGCTCTTGAGGAAAGCTCTTCCAGCGGGCAGGAGCATATCTCGCGTCTTCGGGACAATATCACTCAGATTGTCGAGTGCTCAAAGCGGCTTGTCGCGGCGAACAGCCTTATCTCCGATGTGACAACGCAGACAGACCTTCTCGCCCTTAACGCGGCGATTGAGGCGGCCCATGCGGGCGAGCTTGGCGCAGGATTCGCGGTTGTGGCGCGGGCGATACGGCAGCTTGCGGAGAAGAGCCATGACCAGGAAGTGAATGTCGAGAAGGCGATTGAGGACATGAACCTTATGATTGAGTCCATGGTGGAGAGCGCGGAGGCGGTGAGCGGCTCCTTTGAGGATATTGTGGAGAACATCGCGAACGTGAACGCGAGCTTTGAGGAGATGTCGGAGTCGATTGAAGAGCAGAATGCGCTAGGACACACCATAGACACTAATCTCCACAGCATAACGGAGTCTGTGAACAAGTCTGCAAGCAGCTTTGACGAGATGATGGGCTCCAACAAGGCGATGGGAGCGGAGATTGCCCGCGCCGCTGAGAATTCGCAGAGCCTGCTCATGAAGGCAGAGGAGGCGCTTGAGTCAACAGGCGTTGTCTTTGATGACAATGAGAATGATACCGATGATGATATTGCGGAGAGTGAGATAAAGACTGCCTGAATCTTGAACGGGAGGAACTATGAGCACTCATATCAACGCGCCGGAGGGCGCAATTGCCAAGAATATTCTTCTGCCGGGGGATCCGCTTCGCGCGAAGTTTATTGCGGAGAACTTCCTTGAGAATCCAAAGCTTTATAACGAGGTGAGGGGGATGCTCGGCTATACAGGAACCTACAAGGGCGTTCCGGTGAGCGTGCAGGGAACTGGAATGGGACAGCCTTCTCTTTCTATCTATGTTACGGAGCTGTTCAAGGACTACGGCGTGCAGAACGCAATCCGCGTTGGAACTTGCGGGGCAATCCAGGAGGATCTTGAGCTAAGGGACACAATCATTGTGAGCGCGGCCTGCTCGGACTCATGCCTTTTGAACCAGAGATTCGGAAACCTGCACTTTGCTCCTGTCGCGGACTTTAATCTTGTAAGGACAGCGGACAGAATCGCGGAAAAGATGGGAATCAGATACACGGTGGGCTCTGTCGCCTCGTCCGACTTCTTCTATGACATAAACTCCAACTGGAAAAAATGGAAGGAGTACGGCGTAAAGGGAATTGAAATGGAGAGCGCGGAGCTGTTCAC
>CAZURC010000160.1:0-2452 GCA_964623405.1 uncultured Treponema sp. | reverse complement strand
TAGCAAGCTCGTGATTAGTTGGAAGCGGTGTTGTGTCTGTTTTAAGAGCAGAGCAATACCGCTTTTTTTGTTATATGATGCTAACTAATGATATTTTATAAGGTTTTATAAAGAAAAAAGCTCTTTATTGAATTATACTTAAAACGTTCTTGATATTAAAATCATTAATAGCTTGGGGGTGTTATGAAAAAGACTAATTTCCTTGACAGGACTTTGACGAGACAGCTTTCATTCAGCATTGGAACTGTTCTTTTTGTAATGCTTTTAGCTCTTGGATTATTTCTTTCTTACCGGATAAAAAAAGCGTTTACCAATGTCTCTTACCAGTATCTTGACCAGATTACGATGTCCTATACCGAAAGCACGGAGAAAATTCTTGAGAAGGAATTTGCAATCGGCGCGACGCTGACTGATATGCTGGAAGGCTACAAGCATATTGCCCCGGAAAGCCGCCGTGACTATATAAACCAGGTTTTGCAGGAAACTCTGGTTTCTAATCCGAATCTTGTCGATGCCTGGACAGCCTGGGAGCCGGACGCTCTGGACGGGCTTGACTATGAATATGCGGACACGGAAAACCATGATTCAACTGGAAGATTTATCCCTTACTGGACACGTGTGGAAGAGACAATTGAATGCACACCGCTTACAGACTATGAGACTGGAAGCTGGTATGTTGATCCGCTCAAGCGCACAAAAGGCAAGCTGATTGACCCGAACCCATACGAGGTCGGAGGAAAAATGATATGGGTTTGCGGGGTTGCCTTTCCTGTCCGTGACGAGAGCAATGCTGCGGTCGGAGTTGTCGGAATTGACATGTCTCTTGAGACTCTCTCGTCTATGCTTAAGAACGCCAAGATTTATGATACAGGCTATCTTTCCCTTATTTCTGACTCAGGCCTGACAGCGGTTGACGCGGACAGCTCTGCCGAGGGGGAAATCTATAAGTATTATTCGGATTCCCAGTTCAGCGGACTTTTTGATTCCGCCCGTTCTACCCTTGAGACCCGCTCCTTTACAACTGATGACGGGCTTCTTCATCTTATCTCGCCTATAAAGGTGAATGTCGCAGACCAGACCTGGTTCTTATGCCTGAATGTTCCAATAAGCGAGATTGAGCGCGACTCCCATGTGATTATGGCTGTAATCATAGCCGGATTCATCATCACGCTGCTTGTGCTTTTCATACTTTCCGCCATATTTATTTCGTTTGTCTCTAAGGGACTTAACAAGGGTGTTTCTGTTCTCCAGAACATTGCCCGCGGAGACGGAGACTTGACGGTAAGAATTGATGTCCAGAAAGACAATGAGCTTGGAAAGATGTTCAGCTACTTTAACGAGACGATGGAAAAGCTGCATAAGTCAATCTCAAAGGTCAAGGAAGAGTCGCAGAATATGCAGCAGGTCGGAGATGTCCTTTCCAATAATATGAATGACACTGCGGCCGCCGCGAATGAAATCACCGCGAACATTGAGAGCGTGAACAAGGAAGTGCATCAGCAGGCGGACAATGTGAAGAGCGCGGATGAGTCTGTCCAGAAAATCAATACGAATGTGGAGAAGCTTATAAACAGCATTGACTCCCAAAGCTCCTGTGTTGTTGAGTCATCCTCAGCTATTGAGCAGATGGTTGCGAATATCCGCTCTGTAACAAATATCCTGAAGTCTAACAGCGAGACAATAACAGTCCTGGAACAGGCTTCCGAGAGCGGAAAGACAAACGTCGCGGCTTCTGTAGCGGCTACAGAGAAAATCCGCGAGCAGTCTAAGTCACTGCTTGAGGCTTCTAAGATAATCCAGAATATTGCAAGCCAGACAAACCTTCTTGCCATGAACGCGGCTATAGAGGCGGCTCATGCGGGCGAGGCGGGAAAAGGATTCAGCGTTGTGTCGGACGAAATCAGAAAGCTGGCGGAAGACTCCAACAAGCAGGGAAAGGCAATCACAGCGAACCTTAAGGAAGTCCTTGACAGCATTGAGGAAGTCGCCGAGTCATCTGTGAGTATGCAGTCCCAGTTCAATGAGATTTATGACCTTACCCAGAAAGTCTCTCAGCAGGAGCTTACTATTATGCATGCGATGCAGGAGCAGTCGGAAGGCGGCGGGCAGGTCCTTGAGGCGATGAAGGAAATCAACGACATCACTGTAGATGTAAAGACTGGTGGCCATGAGATGCAGGGCGCAACTCAGGAGGTCAAGGGCGAGATGTCAAATCTTATCAGAATTACAGACGAGATTATCGCGAGTATGCAGGAAATGTCGCAGGGCATAGAGGACATCAACCGCAGCATGAACGAGGTGAACGACCAGACCCATAAGACATCAGAAAGCATAGAGAGCCTGTCCGATGTTGTAAACACGTTCAAGGTGTAAGGGGAATAAAAATTACCTCCGTGTAATTTTTATTCCCCCTCTGTGCGCCGCTCCAGCCCGCCGTTTTCTTTACAACCGG
>CAZURC010000159.1:0-2488 GCA_964623405.1 uncultured Treponema sp. | reverse complement strand
TGTCTTGTCAATCGCTTCCTTGATTTGCGAGCAGAACCTTTCTGTGGAAAAGCTCTGCGCATGGGAAGAAATGCTGTCTGTATTAAAAACATTCTGCGCGGACAAGGTTTCAAATTTCTTAATCGCTTCTATCACGCTTTCTGTCTCCTGCCTGTCAAAGAAGACTCCTGTCTTTCCGTCTATGACAGTTTCAAGCGCGCCACCCTTTGCGAACGCAATAACAGGACGGCCGCATGCCTGCGCCTCAACAGGAATGATTCCAAAGTCCTCCTCAGCCGAGAAAATCATCGCCTTGCATCGCTGCAGATAGTCTTTTGCTTCCTCATCGGAAACGCGGCCGGTGAACACTATCTGCGCGGTCTTGTACTTAGCGGCCAGCTTCCTTAGGTTTTTCTCCTGGGAGCCTGAGCCAATCACAACGAGCTTTCTTCCAAGCTCGCCGCATGCGCTTATCGCAAGGTCAATCCTCTTGTAAGGAACAAACCGGCTGAAAACGACATAGAAATCTTCCGGCGGCTTTCCGTTTGGACAAAGACGGGAGGTGTCTACCGGAGGAAAAATCACATCGGCATCACGGTTCCAGTATTTTTTTATTCTGCGCTTTATATACGAAGAGTTCGCTATAATCTTATCCAGCCTCTGGCTTGACACAAAATCCCATAGCCTGATACTAGGCATGAACTTGCTCATGAAATGCGCGACAATCCTGCCGCTTCTTTTCTGATAATCAAAGAACTGGTCCCAGGCGTACCGCATCGGCGTGTGGATATAGGCAATCTGCGGAGTTGAAGGGGAGGTTATTACGCCTTTCGCGCAGCTTGATGAGGAGCAAAGCACCAGGTCATAGGATGACAAGTCAAAGCTTTCAAACGCCTTTGGCATAAGCATGAGCATTTTTGTGTAGAGCCTTGAGGAGAGAGGAATCTTCTGCACAAAGGACGTATGCACTTTTTCCTTTGGAAAGATTCTTCCCATTTTCTTCTCATCGTAGACAAGAGTGAAGATGTCAGCATCGGGGAAAATCCTTAGGAAAGCCTCTACGACTCTCTCCGCTCCTCCGTAGTTTACTAGCCAGTCATGTACAATCGCAACTTTCATTTGTTTGTCTTATTAAGGACGGTCATTGAGCTTGTCGAAATGACCGGAAAATTTATGAATAGTGGTTTCGACTCAGCTCAACCACCACAGTTTTCAGTTTTTTAAATCCTCGTTTATCCAGTCGCGGCGGGCTTTTATCCAGTCCATAAAATAGTCAACCTCCGCATCGTATGTTCTGCGCTTCTGCCAGCCGGTCGCATGAGGCCACTGGTAATGGCCAATCTTGCGCCATGCCTTGTCGTCAAGCTCAGAGGCGCTCTTTATCTCGCGCGAAAGCGAATAAATGCTGTCAAAGCTTCTTGCAAGCGCATCCTGCTTTTGATTCCATCTTGAAACTACTTTCTGGACAAAATACGGGTCTTCCATCAGCCTCTTGTACCAGGCCGCCTCTGTCCTTATCCAGTAGCCATCCGGAGTTGAGTTTCCGGGGTAGCTGTTGTTGCCGCAGGAAATGTCAAAGTCCCATATCGGTCCCATGTCCATTTTGGAGTCGCTGGGGTCGTAGTAAAGATAGCATGAGTTCTCAAACCTTGCGTCGCGGTTTTTTGTAAATTCGTTTATAAGATACCAGTCAACAAAGCTGTCAACATCAATATATTTTCTATATCCCTTGTCAGGGTCGGCAAAGCCGTCTCCAAAGAGCAGGGCCTCAAACCTGTTTACTCCGTCAATAAGATAGTTCGCCATTTCTGTCGAGACTTCGCGCGGTGAGTAAAAGGCGAAGCGTATTCCCTTGCTGCTCCTGAAATACACAGGCTTCTTGTCGCGTGTGTCAGTTACTAGAATCACGCTGCCGTTCTCATGGAAATTTGACTCAGGGTCAGGAATATTCAGCCGCGACTCTGATGCCTCAATTTTCTCATAGACCTGGTAAAGTCCCTCGTATCTCTCATTTATAAAGAGGTTCACAAACCTGTAGTGAGGAGTCCACTTGAAATGATTGAAAACATTTTCCGCAAGGTAAGTAGAGTATGCGTTTCTAAGGTTTGTGTTGTCGCCTCCGTTCGCCATCAATACCCATTTTTGCGCCTTAGGCATGTCAAGGAAAGGCGCCGGCTGGTCAAATTTAAGAAGGTAGGGCTTTTTTGTCATGTCCCAGGTTGAATTTCCTCTGCCGCGAATTCTGCATGAGCCAGACTGCCCGTTTATCTCGTATTTCGCCTTTATGTACTCTTCTCTGGAGCGGATAGGCTTCTGGCTGTCTGTTTCTATATAGAGGATGGGAAGACCTGTTTCCTCGACTTTCTCTGGCGTTATCCGGTTCTTAAAGCTGAAGTAGAGCGCGAAAATAAAGAAGCAGATTAAAACCGATGAAGCTATTAGAAAAGGTTTTGAGTAGCGTTCAAGTCTCATTTGTATTATTATACAGATAAACATTCCCTGTGTCCAA
>CAZURC010000158.1:0-2657 GCA_964623405.1 uncultured Treponema sp. | reverse complement strand
GAAAGTTCAAACGCACGAAGAGCGGCCACACCCATTTTTGTTTAAAGATCAAATGCACGCGACCCGACTTTGCTAGTTGACGGCAAACGCGCAAACGCACAAAGCCCGAACTTGTACATTGCCGACAAAATTACAGCCGTACAAAGCGCTGTTTTATACAAAACAGACCATATTTTACATGCACAAGCCCTGGCTTTGTATAATGCCGACCATAGTTCAAACGCACGAAGCCCGAAGATCGCAAATTCCGGCAATAGTTCAAACGCACAAAGCCCGAACTTGTACATTGCCGACAAAATTCAAATGCACACGGCCCGACTTTGCCCAATGCTGATAAAAATTCAGGCAGAAACGGGCTCATTTCTCTCACACTGCGGGCAATGCTTAAGAATTAGAGGCAGGCTTGCCGCTCTCCTTAGGCTTCAACTTTCTCATAAAATACAGGAAATAGCATACGTTCAGCAAGATTCCGACCATTGTAGAAAGAGGAGCCGCAAATCCGATTCTAGTCAGGCTCGCGTTTGCCTGTATACTCATAAGGTACGCGAACGGCAGACGGACAAGGAATGTCTGGACAATTCCCTGGAACATGACAAACGTTGTCTTCCCGTATCCGTTAAAGAATCCGAGCATAGAAAAAAGAATTGAAGTTACAACGGTCTCAAGGGCAAAGCCCCGCAAGTATTCAAATCCTTTCTGGACAACAACATCCTCTCCCGTAAAGATACGTGCAAGCAGGTCGCCCCTAAAGAACACAAACACGAACACAACAACACCAATGCAAAGCCCGACCGCCATTCCAGTGAGCATTGTCTCTCTGGCGCGCTTGTGATTCTCTGCGCCGACATTCTGAGAGACAAAAGAGGCAAGGGACTGCATGAGCGCGCTTGGAACAAGCATCGCAAAGTTCACAATCTTGCTTGCGACACCGTATCCTGACGAGGCTTCAAGCCCAAGCCGGTTCACAAATGCGCACAAGGCGAGAAACGAAATCTGTGTCAGGAATTCCTGAAGAGCAAGAGGACTCCCGACCCGTAGAAAAGGCGCAACCTGTCTGTTCAAACGGAAGTCCGACTTCCTAATCCTAAAGTTGAAATTCTTTTTCTTTAAGAGGACAAGAGCAAAGACAACGCTCACCGCCTGCGCCGCGACAGTCGCAATCGCCGCGCCCGCGACATTCATCTTAAAGACAGCGACAAGCAGCAGGTCTCCTGCAATATTCACAAGGCAGGCGACTGCGACAAAAATCAGAGGAGACTTTGAGTCGCCAAGTCCACGGAAAATCGCGGAAAGAACATTGTAGGCTATTATAAAGAAAATTCCTGCGCCGCAAATTCTGATGTAAGTCGCTGTCAGCTCAACAGCCTCAGCAGGGCTCTGAACCAGAATGGCGATAGGACGCGCAAGAAAAAACATTATAAAAAAGAGAGCGACAGAAATAATTGCAAACACAACTGTCGCCCCGCCAATCAGCGGCCCGATCTTCTCAGTCTCCTTTCCGCCAATATAGCGCGCAATAAGCACGGTAATTCCCATCGCCAGCTGCGTAACAACAAAGGTCACAAGGTTTAAGACCTGGCTTCCTGTTGAAACACCGGAAAGTCCGGCTGTTGTTCCAAAATGCCCTACAACAAGGAGATCAACCGCGCCGTAAGCCGCCTGCAACACAAGCGCTCCTAGAATCGGAATCATAAAGGGAACAAGCTTTCCTATTATGCTTCCCTGTGTAAAATCTGTTTTTGTATTTTCCATAACCACCCTTTCTATATATGCCTTAAGAAACTCTCTCAACACTGCACGGCATCCATTGTGCACAACAATAATACGAGATTGCATTTTATTAAACAACATAATAATTAGTATTTGACAATCTGCAACTTTCGAATTAAACTCAATATTAGTTACAAAGTGTAACTTAAACGGAGCTAAAAGCCTATGATTCAGTCTGAGCAAAAGGATATTCACAAGAAACTTGAGGAATTACGTTCTTATCTCCTATCTCTAAGAAGCGTGGCGGTTGCTTTCTCAAGCGGAGTTGACTCAACTTTTCTCCTAAAGGTTGCCCATGATGTTCTAGGCGACAAGGCGATTGCAGTTACAGCAATCTCGTGCTCTTTTCCAAAGCGGGAGTCGGACGAGGCGGCGGAATTCTGCAAGTCAAACGGAATAAGGCAGGTTATCGTAAAGTCCGAGGAGCTTGATATTCCGGAGTTCCGGCACAATCCAAAGAACCGCTGCTACCTTTGCAAGAAAGAGCTTTTTACAAAAATCATTGCGCTTGCAAGGGAAAACGGGATTGAGAACGTGGCAGAGGGAAGCAACATGGACGACAACGGCGACTACAGGCCAGGCTTGCAGGCTGTAGCCGAGCTTGGAGTAAAAAGTCCGCTCAGGCACTCAAATCTTTACAAGGAAGAAATCCGCGAGCTTTCCAAGGAGATGAATCTTCCGACCTGGAAAAAGCAGAGCTTTGCCTGCCTTTCATCACGCTTTGTCTACGGAGAGGAAATCAACGAGAAGAAACTGGGAATGGTAGACAGGGCGGAGCAGTTTCTGCTCGACAAGGGATTCAAGCAGCTGCGCGTAAGAATACATGGAGCGAACCTTGCGCGCATTGAGGTTCTGCCGGATGAAATGGAGAAGCTGCTTTCGATTCA
>CAZURC010000157.1:0-2663 GCA_964623405.1 uncultured Treponema sp. | reverse complement strand
TGAGCCACGGAATGATAACAGTCGTGTCAAGTCCGCCTGAATAAGCGAGAACAACTTTGTCTTTAGCCATAATCAACCTCGATAACCGTCATGTTGAGCGCAGCGAAACATCTCTGCCACGTCATGTTGAGCAAAGCGAAACATCTCATTTTGAGATTCTTCACGTGCGTTCAGAATAACGAAATTTTGTATATTTATGCAATAAATCTAATATTTTTGCATATTTTATGCAAGTGAAAAGCTATTTATATAGCGAAAGAAGACCTTCAAGTATTTTTCCTGCGACATCAAGGCTTTCCGGTGTGAGGCTCAGGAGATTGTCGTAGGGTGTGTGAAAAAGCCTCCATGTCATAGGCATTTTCTCCTGGTACTTGAACTTAAAGTCCGCATCATCATCAAGACGCGCGTTCATTACAGCTTTCTCTAAATTTCTGTCCTTCATCAGCTCCATGTAATATGCCGAAGCCTCCTCTTTCGGAAGCATTGTGATTGCCACGGCAGGAATTCCGCATGCAAGAAATCCCGCATTGTCGCTATAGGGCACAGGAAGCGTCATCCAGTTGCCAGGGCTTGAAGCGCGAAGCAGGCTCTGCGCACGGGCGAACAGGGCCGCGAATCTCTTTACAAAGCCTGAGCCGCTCTTTGCACCGGCTTTCTCAGCTCCAGTGATTGCATTGATTCCTGCGCGCGCAAGGACAGGAGTTGTTCCCCTCCCGATTGAGTCGAACACATAGACATCATCATCTGTGATTCCAAGCCTTCTAAACAGATCAGCCAGAGCAAAAGCGCCCTGCCCGCTCACCCCGTTTTCTCCAAGCTCCTCTCCGTCTGTAAAGAACATGCGGATATTGCAAACCTTTCCTCTCGCGGCAAGCTCATTCACGCGGACAGAAAAATCCGCCAGCGCGAAATCGCCGGAGCTGTTGTCGTTTGCTCCCGGACTTCCCGGCACAATGTCATAATGGGCAATCAAAGTCTTTATCTTGAACTGGGGATTGTATGATGAGGAAGGGAAATTCACATAGAGATGCTTTTTTCCGGCAAGAGGAACCACAGAAGTCTGAACTCCGCGGCGGGCAAGATAGGCCTGCAAGAACGCAAGTCTGTCTGTGCCCTCCTGGATATACTGTTCAAATTCTTCCGGAAATCCACGCATTGGCTAGCCGTTCAAGGAAGAGAGCGGAACAGGCTGAGGTGTTGTCGTGGCGTTGTCAAGCTTTGAGAATTCCTGAAGCAGCTCTTTCTGCCTTGACGACATTCTGCTTGGAACCTGCACAAGAATTTTTATATAAAGGTCGCCTTTCCTGCTTGAATTCAAAACCGGAACGCCCTCGCCTTTTATGCGGAGGAGCTTTCCGTTCTGTGTCCCTGATGGCAGTCGGAATTCAATTTTCTTGCCATCAAGCGTAGTGATAAATATAGTCTCTCCTAAAGCCGCCTGCGCCATAGTGACAGGAACAGCGCAATACAAGTCCTGTCCGCTCCTCTCAAAATAAGCGTGCGGCTCAACATGAAGGACAACAATCAGGTCACCTGGAGTTCCGCCGTTTTTTCCTGCGTCTCCCTCGCCGTGGATAGCAATACGCTTTCCATCGTCAACCCCTGCAGGGATTGTAAGTGTTACACGCTTTGATTTTTCCTCAACGCCAGTTCCATGGCAGCGCTGGCAAGGCTTGTCAATCACAGTGCCTTCTCCGCGGCATGTCGGGCATGTCTGCTGGACTGAGAAAAATCCTGCCTGTCTTCTTATCTGGCCTGTGCCGCCGCATGCAGAGCAAGTTTTTCTGCTTCCGCCGGAAGCGGCTCCTGTCCCGCGGCAATCAGGGCAAGCTTCATTGTGGGAGAACTTTATCTCTGCCTTTGTTCCGTAAACTGCATCCTTAAAAGAAATGTCAAGATCGTAGCGAAGGCTCTGCCCCTGCTGAGGAGCATTAGGATTGCGGCTACGGGCGGATGAGCGCGAGCCTCCGCCAAAGATTCCCTCAAAAATATCGCCGAAGCCTCCGCCCATTCCGCTGAACAAGTCGCTAAAGTCATGGAACGCGCGGCTTCCTGTAAATCCGCCTGCTCCGCCAAAACCTGTGTTTCCATCCAATCCTGCAAAGCCGTACTGGTCGTAAATCGGGCGCTTCTTATCGTCTGAGAGAACTTCATAAGCTTCTGTCGCTTCCTTGAATTTCTCCTCCGCGTTCTTGTCTCCCGGATTTCTGTCAGGATGATATTTTATCGCAAGCTTGCGGTAAGCTTTTTTGATGTCATCGCTAGAAGCTGTTTTTGGAATTCCTAGAACTTCGTAATAATCACGTTTTGCAGCCATTTTTATGTTTACCTGTCTTTATGTCTTCTCTATCAATTAAGGTTATTATACAAAAAAACGAAAGGGACTGTCTAGGAAAGCATCAAATGCGGCATAAAGAACCGCATTCGGCGCTTAATAAACAGCCCCTTTCCCGCTTTTATAAAAAGCGCAGCCTATTTGTCATCATGCACTTCGTAGTCAACATCGTCAGCAGTGCCCTTGTCAAATCCACTGCCAGAAGCGCCCGTATCCGCATTGGCTGCCGAACCGGCGTCTGCGTTTGCCTGTGCTCCCGCGTTTGCTCCGGCTGCTCCTGCATTTGCGCCCTGCTGCTTGTAGACTTCCTCGGCAATCTTGTAAGAAG
>CAZURC010000156.1:0-2722 GCA_964623405.1 uncultured Treponema sp. | reverse complement strand
TAGCACATTATTGTGCGGTTTTGACACACGCTACGCGACCAGAAGCCATTTTTAATTACATAAGGCAGTGAGTCTAAGACAAGCGTATTATGAGCCATAAGATGCCTCTCCGATTTCATTGACTAACAGCCCCTGTTTACCTAAAATATACCGATATGGACAGAATTAAAAAGTCTACATACGCGGCTGTCTTTATTCTTTTCCTCTGCGCAATTCTGTTCGGAGCGGGGCTTGGGCTGGCGCTTTCAAGCACAAAATATATAAAGGACAACGAGCAGTTCACAGAATTCTCAACTTCCCTGCCGACAAAGCTATTGGATATAAACGGCGAGCTTATCACAGAGCTTGCATCTGAGGAAAAACGTGAGATTATAAGCATAAGAAAGCTTCCCCAGTGCATGATAGACGCCCTTCTGTCAAGAGAGGACCGTCTGTTCTACTCCCACCACGGCTTTTCCGCAAAGGCTGTTTTCCGCGCTGTAGTAGGAAAGCTCACAGGAATGTCACTAGGTGGAGGCTCAACGCTCACTCAGCAGATTGCAGGCACACTATACTGCGACCGCACGGATATGACTATAAAGCGCAAGATAAAGGAGCTTTGGTGGGCAATCCAGATGGAGCGGCGATACTCAAAGGACGAGATCCTGGAGCTTTACCTTAACAAAATCTACTTTGGCGGAGGAACCTATGGTGTAAGCGCCGCCTCCAAATACTACTTTGGCCATGACGCCACAAAGATAACGCCTGCGGAAGCGGCTATTCTTGTGATTCAGCTTTCAAATCCTGCATTCTATAATCCATTTGACTACCCTAACCGCGCGATGGAAAGGCAGAAGGATGTTCTCAAGACTATGGTCTCATCTGGATACATAACGCAGAGCCAGGCGGACGAGAGCTTTGAGCAGTATTGGTCAGACTTTGACTACACAAGGACTTCAACTGCGGCGGTATTCAGCCATGATGACAATGCCCCATGGTTCTCAGAGTACGTGAGGCGCGAGCTTGGAAACCTTATCTACGGAACAGAGGACATATACACATCGGGATTCACTGTAAACACAACCCTGAACCTCAAGAACCAGGCCGTGGCCCAGGACGTAATGGACCGCTATATCCGCTACGCGAACCGTGTCTACCAGCGCTCCACAGGCGAGAGGACAAGCACGGCCGCTTCAGTCTACACACCAATCACAGAGCTCTTGGCTCTTACATTCAATTTGGGAAGCCTCAAGGTGAGCGAGCAAAGGAACGAGGCATTGTCCAAGTCAGCATACACAAGCCAGATAAATCCTGTCCTTGACGTAATGTCGCTTATGTTCGGGCTTGACTCACTCAAGCTGGGCGTTGTGAACAAGACAAACCAGCAGGCAAAGGTGAATGTAAGCAAGACAACAATTGAAGGCACGATGATTGCGCTTGAGAACGAGACTGGCTATATAACATCCCTTGTCGGCGGAAGCAAGTTCGACAGCGAGAACCAGTTTATACGCGCAGTCCAGGCAAAGCTGCAGCCTGGATCCTCATTCAAGCCTCTTTACTACTCAGCCGCAATCGATAGCAAGAATTTCACTCCGGCGACAATAATATCCGACACGCCGGTTGTATTCCATACTGCGGACGGCAAGCCTTATATTCCGCAGAACTTCCGAGGAGAATGGAAGGGCGATGTCGAGCTCTGGTACGCGCTGTGCCATTCAATGAATGTTCCTTCTCTCAAGGTTCTTGACGGAATAGGCTTTGAGGCGGCCATAAACAGGGCTATCTCTCTTCTTGGCATTCCAAAGGACGAGGTTCCGTACCGCGGATTTGTGCCGGGCTACCCTATTGGACTTGGAGTATGCTCAGTGCGGCCGGTGGAGCTTGCCCGCGCATACTCTATATTCGCTGGCGGCGGAAAGGAAGTCACGCCAATCGCAATACGCTCGGTAGAAGACCGCAACGGAAATGTTGTCCTTAATCCTGAGAAAGATTTAAGAGCCTCTCAGCAGGCAAAAGGAGCATCTGCGCAGGTAATTTCTCCGCAGACAGCCTATGTAATGACAAATCTTCTTGAGCAGACAGTAAACTCAGGAACACTCGCGGGTCCTTCCTCCAACGGAAAGAAGCTGCGCTACAGGGACTCAAGCGGAAGGCAGTACCAGATTCCAGCGGCGGGAAAGACAGGAACAACTCAGAACTGGGCGGATGCCTGGACAGCAGGATTCACTCCTTACTATACCGCAGTCCTGTGGTTTGGATTTGACAAGCCAGGGCAGTCGCTAGGTCTCCAGCTTACAGGCTCCACTCTCGCAGGATACGCCTGGGCGGAATACATGTCAAAAATCCATGAGGGTCTGCCGATGAAGGATTTTCAAAAGCCGGCGACAGGCATAATAGAGACGGAGGTCTGCACAGTAAGCGGCGGTCTTCCTACACCGGAATGCGGCGGACACACTATAAAGCTTGTTTTCCTTGAGGGCACACAGCCGACAGAAGTATGCACAGTGCACTCAGGCACGGCTCCTGGACAGACGCTTGGCATGTTCCGCCTGGAAAGAGAGCTTTACAAGGCTGGCTTTGCGAGCGATCTTATAATAAGGGACAGCTCTCCTCTCTCATTTGACCTTAATAAAGCCACTGGGGACAGTGAATACGGTGTCTTTGACAGCAACATTCAGTCTCCGACAGAGGGAATGGAAGAAGGCGGAATCGGCCCTGACTATAACTATCTTATGGACTAAAA
>CAZURC010000155.1:0-2722 GCA_964623405.1 uncultured Treponema sp. | reverse complement strand
AAGAATCACAGTTTTTGACCGCAAGGGCTCAGCTCTTATTGACTTCCGTCTGCCGTCAGATATTTCTAGCGGCGACTATACTGTCTCTGTCACGACAAAGCCTGGAACAAAATACTTCACTGCAAGCATTGACCAGACTGTGGCTGTTGCGTAGCCGTGGCGTAGTATAACTAACTGCGCATAAAAAAAAACAGGGGCTCTTAAAAACAACGTCTTTAAGAGCCCCTGCCGTCCAGCAAGCTGGACATCGGAGAGAGTTTATCAGCTTTTTTACAAGCTGACTGTAATATAACCCGAAAACTAAAAAGCGTCAACTTTCAAGTGAAAGAATATATGCGTTTTTTTTATAAAAAATTATTATTTTTCAATTGACTAGGCACCTTTTACAAGTTAGTTTTTTCATTATGGCAAAAAGAAAATCAATGACAATCTACAAGTGCTCTGAATGCGGCTACAGTCAGCCGACATGGCTGGGGCGGTGTCCTTCCTGCGGAAGCTGGAACACTCTTGAGGAGGCTCTCCTTGACCCGAATTCAAGCGCGGCTGCTTTTGGCGACGCGGCTACAGAAAAAATAAAGCCGGTTCCGCTTAGCACTGTGCCGGCCCAGGAAAACGCGAGGATTGTTACTGGAATCGGTGAATTTGACCGTGTGCTCGGCGGCGGCGCTATGCTGCGCTCCGCTGTCCTGATTGGAGGAGAGCCTGGCATTGGAAAGTCAACGCTGATGATTCAGGTTTCGTGCGCAGTACATAAGAAATATAATCAGAAAATCCTTTACGTTTCGGGCGAGGAGAGCGCGGCCCAGATAAAGAACCGCGCGGACAGGCTTGGCCTTGATGTTTCTGGAATTGAAATCTTATGCACGATGCGCCTTGAGGATATAAAGGACGCGCTCCAGGCGGTGAATCCGATTTTTGTTGTGATTGACTCAATCCAGACCGTTTATTCTGTTGAGGCAGGGATTGTGCCTGGAACTGTGAACCAGCTAAAATTCTGCGCGAATGAGCTGATTGGCTGGGCAAAAAGCCGCGACGCTGTTCTTGTTATGTCTGCCCACGTGACAAAAGAGGGGCTTATCGCCGGCCCTAAGAGCCTTGAGCACCTGGTTGACACTGTTGTCTCGTTTGAGCGCAATGACGATGAGGCGCGTTTTCTGCGCGCGGCGAAAAACCGCTTTGGAAGCGTGGACGAGCTTGGGATTTTCGCGATGACAGAAAAGGGGCTTTCTGGCGTTGCAGATCCGAGCACCATGTTCATCACAAAGCGGAACGGAGAGACTCCGGCGGGAATCGCGAACTCCTGTGTCTTTGAGGGAAGCCGCGCGTTCCTGGTGGAAATCCAGGCGCTCACAGTGCCTGCAAAAGCTAGCATAAGCAGGGTTTATTCAGACAAGGTTGACTCAAGCAGAGTCGCTCGTGTGGCGGCGGTTTTAGAGAAGCGCACTGGAATGAAATTCAGCGACCAGGACTTGTATGTGAATGTGGCGGGCGGCGTAAAGCTTACGGAAAGCGCGGTTGACGCGGCTTTGGCGGCGGCGCTGTACTCAGCGCGCACAGACATTGCCCTGCCGGACGCGACTGTGATTATCGGCGAGCTGAGCCTTGCGGGAGAGATCAGGCCGGTATCGCGTCTTAAGCAGCGCGTAAAGACTGCGAGAGAATTAGGATTTACAAACGTGCTCGCCCCTGAAAGCGAGGGCGGCGCAAGGAAGATTTCTGCGGTGAAGGACTTGCTCAGGGAAGTGTTCGGGAAGTAAGTGAAAAACTGTCATGCGGAGCTTGGCAAAATCAGCCGGCAGGCTGGCGCTCAGAATGACGGCGGATGCTTACTGGTTTACTACGGTGCCGGCAGGAACTGACTTTATAATCCAGGTGTTGCCGCCAATCACGGCTCCCTTTCCGATTACAGTTTCGCCGCCCAGGATTGTCGCGTTTGCATAGATTGTCACATTGTCTTCTATTGTAGGGTGTCGCTTTTTGCTCTGAAAGCTTTTCTTTACGCTGAGCGCGCCAAGCGTTACTCCCTGGTAAATCTTTACATTGTTTCCGATTATTGTTGTCTCGCCTATGACGATTCCTGTTCCATGGTCAATAAAGAAGCTTTCCCCTATTGTTGCTCCCGGATGTATGTCTATTCCTGTCTTGCCGTGCACATGCTCCGTCATTATGCGCGGTATAACCGGAACTCCGCATGTGTGGATATAGTGGGCAAGGCGGTATGCGACAATCGCCTCCAGTCCCGGATAAGACACGATTACTTCCTCATCGCTTTTTGCGGCGGGGTCTCCCTCATAAAGGGCGGTCACATCCTTGCGCAGCATGCGTCTTATGTCTGGCAGGGCTTCTATGAGGCCTAAAGCTGTTTTTTCCGCTTTCTCGTAGCAGCCGGACTTCTTAAGGTCTTCTTCGGTGATTCCCTCGTTGTGAACCGCTCTTTCATATATGAGCGCTTTCTGTATTTCCTTTGTAAGGACATTTATAACTCTGTTTACACGCTGGCCTGTAATATAGCGCAGGTTGTACTCGTCTATATCCTCAGCTTTTCTGTAACCAGGGAACACAAGGCACTGGAGGTCGCTTAAGACAGAAACCACATTCTCTCTGTTCGGGAAAGTGTTTGCTCCGCCGCCGTTTATTCCTCCCACCTCGTTGTAGGAGTCAAGTATTCTGTTTATAAGTGTGTTCATGTCCATAGAATTGACCTCTTGCCGGAACTGCCGAA
>CAZURC010000154.1:0-3012 GCA_964623405.1 uncultured Treponema sp. | reverse complement strand
ACTTTTGAGACGGCATAACTGGAAAATCTTTACGGGGCGGATGGATGTCTTTTGACGGGGATCTAGGGGAAGGAAGGCAGGGAATTTATGAGCGCAGTCAGCGCGGCAGAGACGGCATTTTTTTAGGCTCTTGTTATCTCTTCAAACTCATCGAGCATAAGCATGACGGCCTCTTTGTCATCTGGAGTGTAATGCTCTGCCTTATGCTGGAGACGCGTTAGAAAGTCTTTAAGACCGGAAAGCTTCTCCACTGGAATCTTTTCAGGCGAGTAAGTTATCAGGACTGAGCCGTTTACAGGATTATGCTCTATTGTCTTTACTGCGTCCGTTGAGCTTTGTATTATTGACTTTGCGCGCTCAAAGAGCTGTGTGTCCTTAAAGACAGGAGCACGAAGCCGTATTCTTCCTGGAAAAAAGGATGTCACTATCATTGCTGCTTTATATCCTCAAGAATATTCTCCATTGACCTGAGGCTTATTGCCACTGTAAGAGAGTTGTGCAGGATGGCGGCAAGAGACGGAGTTATAAGGCTGAATACGCCTAGTCCGAGAAGCAGGGAGTTTAAGGCGATTATTGCGATATTCTGTGTGTTTATCTTGTCAATAAGCCCCATTCCAAGACGGCGGACTGTCACAAGGTTCTCAAGGCCGTTCTCGTTGAGCTCTATGTCGGCAGTCTCTCCTGCGATTGAGGAGCATCCTTCTGCGGCAACTCCCACGTCTGCGGCGGAAAGAGCCGGCGCATCATTTATTCCGTCTCCGAGCATTATGACATGGTGTCCGCTGGCTCTGGCTTTCTCAATATATCTTACCTTGTCCTCCGGCAGAGCCTGGCTTATCCATTTGTCTATGCCGGCCGTGCGCGCAATTTTCTTTGCGGCTCCCTCTGTATCGCCGGTAATCATCACGCAGTTTCTTATTCCGAGCGAGTGAAGGCGGGCAACTGTCTCTCTTGCCTCTGGGCGGGCGGGGTCTCCTATCGCTATTATTCCCGCAAGCATTCCATCGTATGCAAGGTAGAGAAGAGAGTGGCCTTCATTAAGGCATTTCTCCTGTATCTTCCTTGCTTCCTCTGTCAAAGGAACTTTCTCATCGTCAAAGATAAAATGCGCGCTTCCTATTCTTATTTTCTTGTTGCGCCATGTGGATGCGATTCCATGCGCGACAATGTACTCAACCTTTGCGTGCTCCTCAGGATGGACAAGCCCTTTATCCTCTGCCGCCTTTACAACGGCGCGCCCCAGCGGGTGAGGGTAGTGCTCCTCAAGACATGCGGCGTAAGTAAGAACCTCGTCTTTTGTGAGTCCTTCCAGCGGATAGATTTCCTCAAGGGCAGGAGTGGCTGTTGTAAGTGTTCCTGTCTTGTCGAATACAACGGTGTCCGCATTGGCCGCTTCCTCAAGGTATTTTCCGCCTTTCACGGAGATTCCCCTCTCCGCAGCCTCCTTCATGGCCGAAAGAACTGCAATAGGGGCGGAAAGCTTCATTGCGCATGAGTAGTCAACCATAAGGGTGGACATTGTCCTTGTTATGTTTCTTGTTATAAGCCATGTTACAGCCGCAAGAAGAAAGTTGAACGGAACTATTTTCTCAGCAATCATCTCTGAGCGTTTTTGAGCCGCCGCCTTGAGATTCTGGGAGTCGTCAATCATTCTTATGATGTTCTGTACTTTTGTACCTGTTCCAGTAGTCCGCACCCTTATATAAATCTCACCTTCCGCAAGGACTGTTCCTGCGAATACTGAAGAGCCGGGATTCTTTTCTACCGGAAGGGACTCTCCTGTGATGCTGGCCTGGTTTACGAGCGCCATGCCTTTCTCAACAGTGCCGTCGGCAGGGATAAGGCTGTCCTTGCGCACGGCAATTAGATCCCCCTTCTTGAGAGCGCTTGCAGGAACTTGTTTCTCTTCATCGCCGTCTATCAGGCACACATTCTCATGAGAGATTAGCAGTGTCTTTGCAAGGTTATTGTAGGACTGGCGGCGGGTTATCTCTTCAATCTGCTCGCCCATGCCGAGCAATGTTGAGATCTGTGCCGCCGTGTTCCTGTTTCCCGTGGCGGTCGCAAATGTAAGCGCTGTCGCGTCCAGCAGGTCTGTTGTGAAAATCTTTCCTCCGGCAATATGGGACAGAGCCTTTAGTATGCGGGGGATAAGATCCTTGTACAGAAGCAGTGTTCTTATAGGCAGCGGAAGAAGCTTTTTTGCAAAGTATATGATAAAGGTTGATACAAAAACTCCTCCTATGCTCTCTCTTTCCGGAACTTGCGCGACTTTTTCCAGCAGCTCCTCATCATCAAGATACTTTGATGTCAGCGCCTTGAAGAGAGCGAGAATTTGGTTTTCGCCGATGACCTTTGTGTCATAGTGAATAAGAAACGAGCCTGTCGCTGTGTTTAGGTCTATGTCTGTTATTCCTTCCTGAACTGCGATAAGGCTTTGAGCGAGAACCGCCTGGCGCGGATAAAACAAACCCGCGTCATAGTGCAGGCGCAGGCGTCCAGGCAGAGAATGATGTACTGTTACGTTCATTTTGCTGCTTCCTGGTAAGAGAGAGTTTCCGGTATTAAAGAGACAGCTGTTATTTCTTTGCCTTCGCGGCTTCGGCGTTTGCGTATCTTGCCTCTGCCACAATGTCCTGAGCGTCCTCTTTTACAGATTCCGCAAAAGCGGCCGCATCATCCTTGAGCTGGAGTCCCTTTCCTACAACCGCTGCGCATGCTTTCTTGAAAGCAGGTGTCTTGATAAGCTCATAAGCGACGATTCCACAGGCAGCGCCTGTAATAAATGCACCTAGTTTTGTCATAATGTTTCCCCCTGTATGGCTGTATATGCCGGACCTTTAAGTTTGTCTAGCATAAAGCTATTTGTTTGATTACTAGAATACATTTTCAGCAACGCAAAATCAACAAAAATCTAAAAAGTTCATGCGCTTTTAGAAAGCCCTAACTTGTGGTAAAAAAAGAAACTTTTGTTGCCCTTTGGGCATGGGCATTGCTTAACAGCCTTAATTT
>CAZURC010000153.1:1648-3043 GCA_964623405.1 uncultured Treponema sp. | reverse complement strand
AATAATGCAAGATGTTTATTTACATATAACTATTGCAATGAAAAACAACTTCAGCACTTTTTTTTGCGAAAAATAGACCATTTGTGAGGAATAAAAATTACAGGAGGTAGTTTTACCCTGATACTGCGGCTTTTGCTTACCAGCGGCATGGAGGCCGCCTTTGTTCACAAGACAAAAGATGAAAGCGCAAAGCCTTTGGCTTTGCGCAGGAATAAAAATTGCATGGATGCAATCAGACACAGATATTGCGGCTATCACTTACCAGGCGCCATGGATGGCGCATTTCTTACCAGTGTGAATATTGAAGCGCAAAGCTGAATGGCTTTGCGTAGGAATAAAAATTACAGGATGTAATTTTTATTCCAAGAACTCCATTGCAAACTGGGTTATCAGCTGATCAATCACCGCAGGATAATAGGAAATTAGCTCGTCCTGGTCGTATTTCTTTGCCTTTACCTTTACAGTTTCTGCTCCAGTCGCTGTGTATGTCTTATATTTTATTTCCTTGCCGTCGCTGTTGTAGAGCTTTGCAAGCATCTTGACATGCGGCGCGCCCTCGCCGTTTATGAGCGAGCCGGAAACAGCTTTCTTGAAGAATTCAAACTCCAGCACAATGCAGCCGTTGGCTCCGGTTTCCTTGCAGAGCTTGCCCATAAGATACTTGTCCGGTGAACGCAGATCCTTATATCCGTCTGCTGTTATCGTTGTGTTCATTGCGGAGAACAGCCCTGAAGACATCTGCTTGTAGCTTTTTGACGAGAGGACTGTCTCCCTGTCCAGAACTTCTATGCCTGCAATATCAGGAAGAATTCTTCTGAGCGCATCCTCCGCATAGTCAAGGCGGTTGTAGCTTGAAAGAATCTCAGGATCCTCCTGCCTGAACTTTGAGTTTATAGTATTCTGCAGAAGACCTTTATTGGCGGACGGCTCCTTCCCGTCTTTTAGAACATACCATGGCAAAGTGCTGTTTCCCGCCACAGTAATAACAGCCAGCGGAGAAACGCTCTCAGGCTCAATTTTTGCAGATGCGCAGCCCGTAAGACCTGCCGCAAAAAAAGAAGCCGCCGCAAGGAGAGAAAGCCTTAAGTTCAATCTTTTCATTTAATTCACCTTTTAATTCTGCTATAGATACTTGACAATAAACCTGTTGATAAGCTGGTCAATTACATCAGGGAACAGCTCGACCATCGCATCCTTGTCGTATTTCGTCAGGTACATCTCCACAGACTCATTTGAGATTACAGTGAACTGGTCATCAATCACTTTTTTCCCATTGCTGTTGTACATGATGACATTCATTGTGCCCATTGCGCCAAGGTCGGCCTTAAGGTTGTCGCCGTTTCCCTTTATGTATTTCTTGAACACAAAGTCAAGGAAGATGCAGCTGTTCGCGCC
>CAZURC010000153.1:0-1548 GCA_964623405.1 uncultured Treponema sp. | reverse complement strand
GGCATTTGAAAGAACACCGTCCTCATCACCGTACTCATCGTCCCTCACTTCCTCAGAGTAATAAGGAACATGAGTGTTTCCCGAAACGCAGAGTATGGCAATCGGGGAGGCATTGTCTCCTGTAATTGAGAATCTATTAGAAGCGCAGCCTGAAAAGACAGCAGAAGCGGCGCAAGCCATAAGAGCGCACAGGCGGATTGAATGATTTATTTTCTTGCTAAACATATACATAACAAATAATTTTTATCGGCTGAAGTTACATAAATCATACCGCAAAACATAAATAAAAAAAAGCGTTCTATCATTTCCGCTTCAGAGCATCAGCCAAAAGAAAAACATGATTTTCAGAGCTCTTTTTTGCGAGATTTTTTGCTTTTAGGGCTAATTATTTATATGGAGGCATGTGACCCGCCACATGCTTATATCCAGCCTTTTTTAGGTGCGCAGATTCATTGGAGATTGAATGATGGAAAAAAGAAAAAAAATCAAAGAGTGGTCTGAAGTTACAATTACAAACAGCTTCATGTTTTACAAGGTATTTACAAGCAATCCAGATGCATGCAAACGGCTGCTTGAGATTCTTCTAGGAATGAAGATTGCCAGAATCGATTATCCGCAGGGAGAAAGAGTGTTCGATGTAGACGCAGAGGCGCATTCTATCAGGCTGGATGTCTTTACGCAGGACAAAAACCACGTATACGATATTGAGATGCAGACAATTGACGAGGAGGATCTTCCGGAGCGCTCAAGGTATTATCAGGGGCTGATGGACGTGGCTACATTAAAACCGGGTGAACCATATAAAAATCTGAAGGACTCAATTGTTCTTTTCATCTGCCTTTCAGACCCTTTCAGCAGAGAAAAAGCAAAATACGAATTTCAGAATATCGACATAGAGGACGGAAAAACCAGGCTTGGTGACAGGACTTTAAAAGTGTTTTTTAACGCGGCAAAGTATGATAGAATTGAAGAAGACGGAGAGCTTAAGAGCTTGCTTGAATATTTCAGCTCAAGCAAGACCGGCTCAGGTTTCACATCTTCTCTTGATAATCTTGTGGAAGCTGCAAGACACAACGAGCAATGGAGGCAGACATATATGACTTTGGAAAGATTTAAATACTATGCTGCGCGTGAGGGGCTAAGGGAAGGCAGAAAGGCAGGCTTTGAGCAGGGGCTGAAGAGCGGCATAAAACAAGGTATACAACAGGGTATATCACAGGGAATGCAACAGGGCATATCTCAAGGTATACAACAAGGTATACAACAAGGCATATCACAGGGCATTGAGCAGGGTGCCGCCCGACAGAAAGCCGAGGATGAGAAACTTCTCTCACACAAAGACGCAGAAAATGCTCGGCAAGCTGCCGAGATCCAGCGGCTGCAGCAGGAGCTTGCGCGCCTTAAGGCAAAGCTTTAGAATGATTATCCTAGCTACTTAAATTATATATGGTTCTTGTCAGAAAGCTCTTAGATGCCCCGTGTTAAATCGCACGGGACGTTTTTTTATTGTCTTTAGGTGAACAGTTGCCCAATCCACAAAAAAATGGC
>CAZURC010000152.1:0-3070 GCA_964623405.1 uncultured Treponema sp. | reverse complement strand
CTAGGAGAATATCTTTCTTCTATTGATAATGACAGCACGGAGCACGCGATGGTCGGCTACATTCTCGGAAACACGATGAGCCGGAACGGCTCTGTAAGCCGCGGAATAGCCCAGGTCAAGGACGGATATTTACAGTCAATAACCGAAAACACAAAAATCTACTACACCGGAGAAAACTTTTCCGGAAACGAGATTGAGTCCGACTTGAACGGAAAAATCTACAAGCTCACTGGAAAAGAAACCGTTAGTATGAATCTTTTTGGATTTTCTCCAAAAGCGTTCGACGAGTTTGAAAAATACTGGGCGGATTTCAAGAAAACTTCGCTCTCGCTTCCAAAAGCTGAGGCGCTTCTTCCAGTCGCCGCAAGCGACATCATCAGGGACAAAAAAGGCAGAATCAAAGTTTTCACTTCCGAGGAAAGCTGGTTTGGAATGACCTACCCTGCCGACAAGGAAGTTGTAAGAGCTGAAATCGCAAAAAAAATCGCAAGCGGATATTATCCTGAAAAACTCTGGGAAAAATGAAACTTTTAACACCAATTCATTTTGACAAAGTCTGGGGCTACGAGGACTGGATTGCCTCCACGCACAAGGACGGGCCGCAGAGCGAGCTAGTCAAAGCTGCCGGCGACTTTCCGCTTCTGGTAAAAATCATACAGGCGGACTCTACTCTTTCCGTCCAGATTCACCCGGACGACAAGACCGCCGTTGAGCTTGAGGGCGCAGGCAGCCGGGGAAAGACTGAGTGCTGGTATGTCCTTGACGCAAAGCCGGACGCAAAGCTTGTCTACGGATTCAAGCAGGACTATTCAATAGAAGAAATAAAAAAAGCGATTGACGCGGGCAAGATTGAGAGCCTGTTGAAAGTGGTCCAAGTGAAGAAAGGCGACTTTGCCTTTATTCCGGCAGGAACTGTCCATGCGATTGGCGGCGGATTGCGTCTTCTTGAAGTCCAGCAGAGCTGCAACATCACGTACAGGTTCTACGACTGGGGACGCGGGCGCGAGCTTCACATTGACAAGGGCTTAAAGTCTGTAAAGACATCTGAGCAGATAAAACGCGACCTGGGAACAAGCGCGAAGATGGACGGAGAAATATTTGACTTGTCCAAGATTGCGCCGTTCAAGAAAAGATTTGAATGCGGGTATTTTTCGATTGCCGAATACTCCTTTAAAGAAAACCAGAGCGGCGGAATCGTGACTTTTGACAAGCCGGAGCTTTTCTTCGTCTTGAGCGCGTCAGACGATTTTGAAGTTTCTTATTTTAACAAATGGGATGAGCGCAGACCGCAGATAAAAGCGGAGACAGAGCAGATGTTCCTCGCCGGGCCAAAGGAAACAATGCTTTTCAAGGGCGAGGGAACAGTTCTCAGGATTAGCGCGAGCTAAGACAGCTCCAGGAACAAAAAAGGCTGGCATCACGCTTCCGCAACGCCAGCCCCTATTCTACTTCTGCTGCATAAAGTTCGCCCAGATTTTGTCTGCCTTTGCAATGTGGTTAAAGACCCATCCTGCAATATAGTTATAGAAGCTTAGGACAGTGTTCTTGTTCTCTGCGGAAAGGCTTTTTATCTGGAACTCAACTTCCTTGATAAAGAAGTTGTGCGTGTTCCTGTGAGCCTCAAGTCCCGCATATCCAATCTGCTTCTGCAGCTCCTCCTCGCTCTTAAAATGATACTGCGTGTAATCGGTGAGCTTCTTCAGGATTACAGGCATTTTTGCCTTATAGTCCGACTCATCGCCTGTAACAACATCGTAAAGCTCGTTCGCAATCGCGATAAGCTTTTTATGCTGATTGTCTATCTCTGGAACTCCAAGCAAATAAGAGTCATCCCATTCAATTTTCTTTATTTCCGCCATAATTTCCTCCTACCGTGGCATTCCGCAGACGTTATCGCTGCATTCCTCTGCGGAAAGCGGATTCTCTACAAAATCCTGCCACTTGAAAGTCAAGGTTCCGTCATCGGTCTGCAAAATAGGAATTCCTATCAATCCCTTTTGCTTTGCCTTGTCAAATTTAGGATTTGTGTCGCGAAGAACAAGAAAAGCTTTAAGCTCCTTCAGGTCAGAAGTTATGTCGTGGAATTCGTACTCAACATTCTCCTTGTCAAATGATTTCTTGCACACAATGCAATCCGGACAAAGCGACGAGCCATAGATTTTTAGCATAAGATTCTTCCTCCTTGCCAGTAATTTTATCTCTCCGGCAACTATTCCAGGCATGGCTATAATCACGCCTGGAAAAAAGACATCCCTCTTTCCGCTTTGCTGTATTGCCGCCTCGCTCTACTCCAGAATAGCGCCTTTATCCGCGCTTGAGACAAGCTTTGCGTAGCGAGCAAGGTAGCCGGTCTTGACTTTCGGCTCAATCGGCTTCCAGTTCCTGCGCCGGCGTTCAAGCTCCTCGTCGCTCACATCAAGATGAATCTTATAGTTGTTGATGTCAAGCGTTATTTTGTCGCCTTCCTGAACGAGCGCAATCGGCCCTCCGACAGCGGCTTCAGGCGAGCAGTGACCGAGAGAAGCGCCTCTTGTCGCGCCGGAGAATCTTCCGTCTGTGATGAGCGCGACTTCCTTGTCCAAGCCCTGCCCCGCAAGAGCGGCTGTGACAGCGAGCATCTCGCGCATTCCAGGTCCGCCTTTAGGTCCCTCGTAGCGGATTACAACCACATCGCCAGGATGAATCTGCGACTTCTGGACAGCGTCCATCGCCTCTTCCTCGCCCTCAAAGACGCGGGCAGGGCCTGTATGATACAAAAGCTCTTTTGCGCAGGCAGAGCGCTTTACGACAGTTCCGTTCGGAGCCAAGTTTCCAAACAGAATCGCGATTCCGCCGTTGTCCGAGTAAGGATTTTCAATCGGGCGCAGAATCTCAGGATTGCGGTTTTTCACGCCCTTGATATTCTCCGCGATTGTCTTTCCAGTCGCTGTGATAAGACTTGTGTTGATAAGATTCTTCTTTGCAAGCTCAGCAAGCACCGCCTGGACTCCGCCCGCATCGTCAAGCTCGCACATGAACGTGTGTCCGGCAGGTGCCAGGTGGCAAAGGTTCGGTGTGCGCTCAGAAATCT
>CAZURC010000151.1:0-3115 GCA_964623405.1 uncultured Treponema sp. | reverse complement strand
AAACTGTGGCGAAATCAGCGGAAAACAAAGACCCTTCCGTAATGACAAGCTACATCTACGAAGTCGCAAAGCTTTTCTCAAAGTTCTACCAGAACTGCCCGATTCTCGCCGCGGAAAACTCAGGCCTAAAATCAGCGCGCCTTGAACTTGCGAAATCAACCTTGCGCGTCCTAAAAGAAGCGATGGGGCTTGTGCTGGTTCCGTTTCTTGAAAAGATGTAAGCGGCTCCTTTACACAACGAAAGCCGCCTGGACTGTCATGCTGCGGCTTCTGGTGTCTGCGTCAACTTCCGCAGGGAGAAACGCCGCCTGCCGCCTGAAACTGCCGAACACGAAGCTCCCGTCAGAGAACCTTGAGCAGCAAGTGCAGTCTCGGGCCACAGCTATATTATCATCAGGAACGCCCGCTTTCCTTATGACAAAAAGATTTGCACGAGTCAGACTCAATGAATACTCAAGAAGACGGCCGTCGCTAGTTCTTATCAAGGACTCCGCCGGCCTGTCAATTTTTCTTACACAGTCTCCAAAGTTGTCCGCAAAATAATCCCGTCTCTCCTTGTCCACACAGTAGCACTCGCTTCCAATATGAGGCCCTATGGCCACGCTTATATCACAGGCGCGGCATCCATAGTCCTCCATAGCAATGCGCAGCGCTTCTCCTATAATTCCAGTCCCTTTCCAGCCGGAATGCGCAACACCAAAAACACCCTTTGCGCTGTCATAGAAATATATAGGAACACAGTCGCTAACTGTAACCACAGGAACAAGAAGCGGATTATCCGTTATCATGCCGTCGCCCATAAGACCGTACATATCTTCTGCTTTCTCAATCCTATAAACAGTCTTTGAATGGATTAGCTCCAGGGAAACAATGCTGTGCCTATTGTGCCTATTGTATACATCTTCCGCTATGGAAGCCAGCAGCCTTTTCCTGTCATTGTTCACCTCGTTCCAACGGAAACGCATAGAGGGAGCAGCAAGGAGAGTCATTCCCCATCTCTTGCCGGATAAAACAGGTTTTCCTTCTTTATAGAACGGCAGGAGAATATACTTGGATTTTTTCCCGCCGGCACTGTGCTTTTCTATCTCAACGGCGACATCAATATATTCAATGCTTTTCATAGTCATGAGCGTACAAGTCCGGGTGTGTCAATCGGCTCAAGCTCACGGATAAGGGCAAAGCAGTTTGCGATAGACTCTCTTGAAGCCTCAAGGTCAGACTGGAATTTCTCATTGTCCTTCCCCTGTATACGCGACAAGTTAGACAGTGAGTCATAACGGCTGTCCTTCTTCTCCATAAATATGCCGCTTATGCACTGCTCGATGCTTCTAGCCGCATCCCCGAACTCCGACAGCATTGACCTTACCTCTGCCTCAATGCCGCGGATTATGGACTCAATCTTTGAGTGCGCCTGAAGAGAATGAATCTTCTCGTCCCTTAGCTTTGAAAAAATAATCCCGTACTCTCCTCCAGGCGCAAGCTTCCGCTCCATGTCCTGCATGTCAACGGAAAGCTGTATAAACTTATTGAAAGCATCGTTATACTCCGCGCGGTTCTTTTTCTGGATAAAGTCTCCCTCAAGCATAACAGCCTTTAGAGCAAGCTCGCGCTCAGGGAATTTCTCCTTCATGAACCAGAACAAAAAGCCCGCCGTAAGCTCATACCTAAAAGGAAATCCTCCCCAGAGGTCCGCCCATGGACGATAAGGAAGCAAGGGGAACGTATCAAGGCCAAAGTTCTTTTCAAGGCTTGAGCGGAGAGACTCCTTCTTGCAGTCGTTGCTCCAGGCCTCCCATTTCTGGTCAAAGACTTTCTTAAGCCCTGCCTTGTACCGCTGCATCCAGTCCTCGCCGCCTGTAAAATTGCCTGGGTTCCAGTCCGCATCCGCATACACGACACAGCCGATAGAGCGCATAGGAGCAGACGAGATAAACATCTTCATCATTGCAATCTGGGACTTGGCCTTCTCCATAAACTCAGTGGCCTGGGCATACACATCATCAATAGAATCCAGAGACTGGGCGCTGGAGTCCTTCCTTGAGAACAGGAACAAGGCCTCGAACGCCTCCTCAGGAATCCTCATGCCGTTGCACAGAATCCTTGCAAAGCTTGAGACCTCGCTTTCCACCGCGCCAAAAGAGCAGGTATATGTTCCCTCCACGACAGAAGAGAACATTCCTATAAAGCGCATGAACGGAAGCTTCGAGAACTGCCTGAGCCATTCAACCGCGCGCGCGGAGCTGTACATAAGATTGCGCTGGGCAAGCGGTATGGACGCGGCAATATCATCCATTTTTCTAAGAAGCCGCATCCTCATATCAAGCCTGACGCCTTCAGTAAGAGGAAGAGAATACGGGTCTACCTCCGCATCAAGGGAGGCCTTTATATCAGGCATGACAACAGCTCCAAGAAAGACAAGAAAAGCGCCCTCGTCCTCCTCGGCAGCGGCGATATAAGGCCTGAAGAAATCAGCGCAGAGCTTAAGCTGAGAAAGCTTGTCATAGAATGAAGACAAAAAAAGAGAGCGCTTATAGTCGATAAGGTTCGGGCTTATGTCATCAATGCCGCGGGCAATCTGCGCGACCTTGCGCTCGTTGTAGACAGCCTCTGTCGTGGTGTTCTTAAAAAGAGAGACCAGCCACAGGAAAATCCTGTAAAAAACAGGCTCTTTCTTTATCTGCTCAGAAAAGGAAATATGCTCATACGGACCGCCGATATCCTCGCTAGCAAGAGATTCAGTTCCATTGCCGGAAACTTTCATTTTCTCAAGCATTTCCCTGCGCTCAGTATCGGTAAGAGACATGACAAGGGCATCAAAGGAATTTCTTTTTTCCACCATGATGCCCCCATTCTAGTTCAATGCGGTGCTTTTAGCAAATAAAAAAGGGAAAGAGACACCTTATTAAGAAAAGGTTTCTCTTTCCCTTTCAATCCTTTTTTCTTCCAAAAATATAGATTCAAAAAACGAGTTTTAGAATGACAATATTTTATTTCAACGCCTCAACGACAAGCTCGCCCATTTTCTTGGTTCCGACGAGCTTTCCTGCCGCTTTGACTTCCGCGAGCTTAGAGCCTGCGATGTCGCCTGTTCTCCAGCCGTCGTCAAGAACTTTGT
>CAZURC010000150.1:0-3138 GCA_964623405.1 uncultured Treponema sp. | reverse complement strand
GCATCCATGCGGCGGTTTTTGACGGCAAGGTGATGTCTTCAATTACCCTATCAACTTATTCTTTTCTCTGATAATATAGGGCTATGGCTAAAACATTTGACGACAAGAAAATCATCTATACGATGGACCGCGTTTCACGCGCTTACGGAACTAAGGTAGTATTGAAGGACATTTCAATTTCTTATTACTATGGGGCAAAAATCGGCGTTATTGGAGAGAACGGAGCCGGAAAATCATCTCTTTTTAAGATTTTTGCAGGAATCGACAAGGATTATACGGGAGAAACTCATCTTGCGCCTGGATATTCAATGGGCTATCTTGAGCAGGAGCCTTATCTTGAGAGCGGGAAAACTGTGCTGGAAATTGTAAAAGAGGGCGTAAAGCCTGTTACAGACTTGCTCGCGGAATTTGACAAGGTGAACGAGGCTTTCGGCGACCCCGATGCTGATTTTGACAAGCTTTGCGCGCGGCAGGCTGAAATCCAGGAAAAGCTCGATGCCGCGGATGCGTGGAATCTGGACTCTAACCTGGAGCTTGCAATGGATGCCTTGCGCTGTCCTCCTCCCGATCAGGTTGTTGATACGCTTTCCGGAGGAGAGCGACGCCGTGTCGCTTTGTGCCGGCTTCTGCTTCAAAAGCCTGATATTCTTCTTCTTGACGAGCCGACCAACCATCTTGACGCCGAGACTGTCGCATGGCTTGAGCGGCATCTGCATGAGTATCCAGGAACAATTATTGCGATTACTCACGACCGCTATTTCCTGGACAATGTTGCGGGCTGGATTCTTGAGATGGACAGAGGAGAAGGCTATCCGTTCAAGGGCAATTATACACAGTGGCTTGAAGCAAAGGAAAGACGGCTGGAGCTTGAGGAAAAACAGGCGAGTGTGCGCCAGCGTGAGATGAAAGAAGAGCTTGAGTGGATTCACGCGGGGGCAAAGGGAAGGCAGGCTAAGCACAAGGAGCATATTACAAAATATGAGCAGCTTCTTGCCGAGGAGTCGAAGCGTGTTCAGCTAAAGGACAGCCAGATTAGTATTCCCGCAGGACCGCGGCTTGGAAATGTTGTGATTGACGCGGAGAAGCTGACAAAATCCTTTGGCGACAAGCTTTTGTTTGAGAACCTGGATTTTCATATTCCTGCCGGAGCTGTTGTTGGAATTGTCGGGCCTAACGGTGCCGGAAAAACGACTCTTTTTAAGATGATTGCAAGCGCCGCCGGACAGGATGTTGAGCTGCCTGACGGAAAAGCCGGCAAGGAGCTTCCGGATTCCGGCAAAATCAAGATTGGCGATACGGTAAAGCTTGTCTATGTTGACCAGATGAGAAGCAAGCTTGACCCGAATAAGACAATCTACGAGACACTCTCTGGCGGAAGCGATATTGTGCGTCTTGGAGCTGTTGATGATAAAGGCCGTCCTTTGAACGGAGCTCTCCGTGAAATAAATGCTCACGCATACTGCTCCTGGTTCAACTTTAGCTCAGCGGAGCAGAATAAGAAAGTCTCTGTGCTTTCTGGCGGTGAAAAGAATCGGCTTAACATGGGGCTTATGTTCAAGGAAGCGGGAAATGTTCTTCTTCTTGATGAGCCTACAAACGATCTGGATATTGCAACAACACGCTCGCTGGAAGAGGCTATCAATAGCTTTGCAGGGGTTGTTCTTGTTATAAGCCATGACCGCTACTTCCTGGATAGAATTGCGACACATATTCTTGCATTTGAGAACAATTCAAACATCAACTTTATCGAAGGCAACTGGTCTGAGTATGTTGAATGGCGACGAACTGTTCTAGGCATTGATGACGATGTGCCGCACAAAACAGTTTACAGAAAACTGACAAGATAAGGCTTATTGCTTTGCCGTTTCTGTTCCTGCCTGCTTTCTCTTGTTGACGTTGTTCAATTTGAGCTGGAGCAGGCAGAGCAGCACAAATACGATTGCAACAGCCGCCATTAGCGGCCAGATAGGAACAACTGCGGATGAGTTGCTTGAGGCGAGGCTTTCCTGCAGCAAGTCCAGCGCCTGGTAAGCGGTAAATATTCCGAATCCTGCGAACAACAGGAAAGAGAGGATTTTTAAGATTCCTTCTGGAGCCTTTGTCTTGAGAAGATACCCAATCAGCATTCCGATTATGTCTGCGGCAAAAAAGCCGATTGCGCAGGCAAGCCATATAACAACAGCGTAGCCCATTCCATAGTTTGCTCCAAAAGTTATCGCTGTAAGCTGTGTCTTGTCTCCCAGCTCTGCGATAAAGAATGTGCAGAAGACTGCGAGCGGAGCAAACTTTATCTTGCTGCTTTTTGCATCTTCTTCCTCGCCGTTGTCAGCGCGGAGGCTTGTGACTGCGAAATAAATAAAGGCCGCCGCCGCTACAAATTTTACTGCCCACAAATATGAGTTTAAAAGCTCGTTGAGCGCTCCGCCCACGAAAACGGAAATTCCATTCAATACAATAATCGCAACAAGCGTGCCGAGAATAATATCACGGATTTTATACTTAGAAGTCATACCGACAAGAAGAAGCTGAGTCTTGTCTCCAAATTCTGCCACAAAATTTGCGATTGTGACCGTTACAAAGATGGCAATAAAGTTCTGATCCATAACTAGAACTCCTAAAAAAGTTGAATAACCCAGGCAAAAAAAATGACCTGCCAAAACTGCACAGGTCAAAAATATCCTCAGAATTTTTAGACTTATGCACAGAAAGACAATTAATTTTTTCTGCACATGAGTCTCGCAAATTAAAGAAAGCCAGGAAATTCCAGTATGTTGACTTTCTACTTTTTCAAGTCTGCTACTCCCTCACGGGTAATATAAATATATCAGACTAGTTTTAGTTAGGTGAATTTAAAAAGAATTAGATTATGCTAACATAGTCTAATTGCCATAACCAAATCCAGCCTGAAACAAACCAGACTGGATTTTTTTTAGGACGTTCCCTGCCGTTCGGCAGGTCGGGCTATTCGTGGTTCCGCCTTTCGGCTACATTGTTTTTGCGGTGGTTTCGACACGCTTCGCTGCTCAACCAACGCAAAAACAACGCCTACGGCGCCACTACTATCCCTAACGCTTTACGCCTGGAGCGCAGTTACTGCTACTGTGTCAACGATTTCGTCAACGTTGCAGCCGCGGCTCA
>CAZURC010000149.1:0-3168 GCA_964623405.1 uncultured Treponema sp. | reverse complement strand
ACGCTACGCGACCAGAAGCCGTTTTTGATTAAAGACGCTATCATACTGAAAGACGGTGCTGAGAGACTAAGTCGGCGGGACTTAGCCAGTAAAATTATCAGAACTCTTTTTTTTGTCCTCACGATGCATCTGGTGTGACAAACTTCCTCATTTTATGTTACTATTTGCGCATGTCAGAATTATTAGCTCCAGCAGGAAATATCGAGGCGCTTGACGCTGCTATCGGCGAAGGCGCGGATGCGGTCTATCTCGGTCTAAAAAGCTTTAACGCGCGGCTGCGCTCATCCAACTTCGCTTGGAATCAGTTTGAGGCAGCCGTAAGTTCTCTTCATAGGCTTGGAAAAAAGATTTATGTTACGGTGAACACTGTAAGCCAGGAGGACGAGACAGAGCGTCTCTACCGCTTCCTAAGCTATTTGAGCAAGGTAAGACCGGACGGACTTATTGTCCAGGATTTCGGTGTGCTTAGAATGTGCAGGGAGTTCTTCCCGGAGCTGGAGCTGCATGGCTCAACCCAGATGAATGTGGAGAGCGCGGACGGCGTAAAGCTTCTGCAGAAAGCCGGTCTTTCCCGTGTTGTTGTCGCAAGGGAGCTGGGGCTTGAGGAGATTCGCAGCATAAAGCAGAGCACGGACTGCGAGATAGAGATGTTTGTGCACGGCGCGCTTTGCGTAAGTGAGAGCGGACTCTGTCTTTTCTCAAGCTATCTTGGCGGAAAATCAGCTAACCGCGGAATGTGCACGCAGGCATGCCGCCGCTTCTACACAGCAGAGACTATGTCCGGAGAAAAGCAGGGCTACTACTTCTCTCCTAGCGACCTTCAGCTTATTGAGAAGATTCCTGACCTTATGGAGCTTGGCGTTGAGTCCTTTAAAATTGAGGGCAGGATGAAGAGCGCGGAGTATGTAGGCGCTGTGACTGCGGCTTACCGCTATCTTATGGATCACTATAAGGAAGACAAGAAAGGCTCTATAGCCGCGGCAAAAAGAATGCTCAGCACGGATTTTGCCCGCTCAAAGACCACATACTGGTACAACTTTAAGACAAATGAAGAGGGCGTTGAGAAGGCTGGAGAGGAAATCCTAAATCCAGACCAGGCCGGAGGAACAGGCATTTTTCTGGGAAGAATCTCAAGGATAAGAGGAGCGAGCGATGCCGCGAAGGAAAAGGCGCGGCTTGCCGCAGGCCCTGACGCAAAAGATGAAGACTATCAGATTCTGATGGCGGAGATTAAGGGCGGCTCCTACGATCCTGATGCGGGTGATTCTATCCGCCTGCACAGAAAAGACGACTCTGGGCGTGTGAGCCACAAGGTGCGCACTGTAGAGACAGACGATGACGGCTCACGCTGGATTGATATTCCGAGGGGATTCAGCCATGGAGATGAGGTTTATCTTCTCCAGACAAAGGCAATGTCAAAGCGTTATCCGCATGTGCTGCCTGGCGATATAGGAAAATTCAGAATGCAGCCGGGAGACGAGATCCTCCCTGTCCTTGACCTTACTCCTGTCGCGAAGGACGAGCTTTCGTATTTTCCGGCGGGCACATACCTGCAGGTGAGCACAATATCGGATATGTTCCAGGTTCAGAATATGAATCCTGTGCGGGTTGTCCTTGAGCTGAATTTTGAGACGGAGGCGGACCTGCTTTCCCATAAGACTGTGCTTCCGTTCCCTAAGAAGCAGGTGATTATCTCTCTTAATCCGTATACACCGGAGGCTACAGCCGAAAAGCTGAGGTCAACTCTGGATTTTCTCGTAAATGACGGCTTTAGGACTTTTGTCGTGAACAATCTTGCCCAGGTTTATATGCTTTCTGAGCGAAAGGTCAATATGATAGCCGGTCCTTATCTATATACGTTCAACAGATGGGCGGTAAGCTGGCTTGAGAATCTGGACATAGGAGCGTTTATAACTCCGGCGGAGAACAACAGGGAGAATGTTCTCAATACGTTTGACAGGAATGTGCGCCAGCGCGTCATGGTCTGTGTCTATTCTTACCCTGCTTTGTTCAGAATGAGATTCAAGCTGCCGGAAAGCTACGACTTTATGTATTTCTGGGACAAGAAGGAGATGCCGTTCAAGGCGCTGTCAAATCCAGACGGAACAGTTGTCATGCCTGAAAACCCGTTCAGCATTGCAGACAAGGCTCGCCAGCTCAAGAAGGACGGAATCGACAGGATTCTTATCGACTTTAGCCGTACAAAGGTTACGAGGCAGGAGTGCAAGTCTGTCCTTGCCGCTATTACTGGAGGGCAGGCCATTCCTGAGACGAGCCGGTTTAACTGGAAGGACGGATTCTATAATCCTGAGAAGATGGAAGCCTACAAGGCCGCCGCGGAGAGACAGGCGCTTGAGAATGAGGCAAGAGGCTCTTACGGATATTCAAGAGGAAGAAGCGCCAGAAAAGGCGGCTCCTGGAATCATTCCGGAAGACAGAGCTTTAGAGGCCGCGGACATTCAGAAAGGTCTGGCGGCAGAAATGGGTATAAGGCAAGAAAAAAATAGGGCAGGCCTCTTTAATTAAGCCTGCCCCGATGCCTCCGCATATAGGCGGAGGCGATGCATCCGTATATACGGATGCTAGAATACTGTCTCCTCCTGCGCTATTCCCGCCGCGGCTACGGCGAGATTCTGCTCTTGTATATCAGAGCTGTCTATGCTGCCTACTCCTGGCTGCTCTATGGCTCCTGCTCCGTCAGCGGTTTTTCTTTTCATCGGCTTGAAATCCACATGCTCTGCAACTATAAATGTTTTGGAGTGTCTTTTTCCGTCGCTGTCTTTCCATCTGTCCTGCTTGAGACGCCCGACAATTCTTACTCCCCGTCCCTGGAGAGCATGTTTTGATATTCTGTCCGTGAATTTATCACCCCAGGTCTCGACATCGTAGAAGCCTACCTCATCTACATCATTTCCAGCGCTGTCCTTGTAAAAATGGTTTACAGCGATTGGCATTGTGCATACTCTTGTTCCCTTAGGCGTTTCCTTTAGGGTCGGCGCACGCACGACATTTCCCTCAATAATGATTTGGTTCATTGCATTCATAGACAATTCTCCTTGTAAAGCTAAGGCCCGGCCGGAGCCAAATAAGATAAGATGCGCCTCTGTCTGGGCGCACTTAATATATTGCCGGAGAATTGCTTTTCCGCACTTTTTTGAGAAAAAAACT
>CAZURC010000148.1:0-3237 GCA_964623405.1 uncultured Treponema sp. | reverse complement strand
CAACAAAAAATTTTTCTCAATAAGCAAGTTTTTTTATAGACAAAGTATTTACCCCCCCCCGTATAAGAATGTATACTTTTGTTGTTGTTACCATAGCCTAACAAATATTAGAGATAGCAAAGTGGTGTGCAATAAACCACGGGGGTATATATGACTAGATTTATTAAGTCTTCACGGCTTTTCACAGCCGCAGTTCTTGCCGCGTTCCTTCTCTGCCTTGCATCCTGCTCCAGCGACGACAGCGACGCGGAGGAAGTTGACATAGACATATCACAGATTTACGGCTACACATTCGAGGGCACAATAGGCGCAAGCTCCGGCAACACGCTTACTCCGGCGCTTATTCTTTACGACGAGAACCGCTGCGACTGGAACATGAGCACAAACGGAATGGAGTTCAACAAGTTCTATTACTGGTCAAAAAAGAATTCCGCAGGCAACTACACGCTGTACTGGTACAGCGGAAGCAGGGCAGCAAGCGCATCGCTACGCGACGAATCCTATGCGTCCATGGTTGTAAATCTTGGAATAAACAGCCTTAACCAAGTTACTGTCTTGCTTACATCGGACTCTCTTACAGGAGTCTCAGGCATGACAAACACCCGCGTTCCAATGACTAGAACATCTGCGGAAAAAAACACAACCGCCCCATTAATCACTGTAGATTCATCTATTGTTGATGTGACAATCACAGTTCCAGACACAGCAGAGACAGCAGACTGGTTTGAAAGCTCAAGCGAATACTCTGGAACATTTGACTTTTTGGTGGGAGAGGGAGGCTCTCTTACAAAAGACCACGGAACCACAGACGCAGATGGAAACAAGACTGCAACCGTGAAAATCACAAGAAGCACAAGCGGAAAAGCTACAGTCTCTACTCCACCAATGTACTACTCAAGCACAATGAACATCACTTCCTATGAAATTGCCGATGTTGACGTGAAAAAAGACGGTGATGTCTACTACCTTGCAAAAGACAGTTACATGGCGACCGTAGGCACAATCACAATAAACGGAGATTCAGTGCAGGGAAAGTATGAAAACGGCGTGCTCACGCTCCGCATACAGTTCATGCCAGGAAAGATGCCTTTCCCGATTACGCAGATTTTCACCTCTGGAGAAGAGTCAAATTAGGTTACAACACGGAATAAATTACGGTGATTGAGCTTGTCGAAATCCCCGTAATTTATGCTTCCGTAAGTGGTAAAAACAGCGCGTATGCGCTTAAAAAAAGCATGGCGGGACAATACCCGCAGGAGGATGCTATGTTAAAACTTAAAAAGCTTTTATTAGGCTTTATGGTGGCGGCAATTGCCGTCACAGGGTTTATTTCGTGCTCGAGCGACGACGATGACGGCTCTGAGCCGACAGTAAGAATCAAGGTGAGCGTGGATAACTCTATAATCGCTCCAGATGAAAAAGCCACGCTCACTGCGTCTGTAGAGAATGCGGTGTTCTCAATAGAAAGCGGCAGCGAGTACGCTACTATCGAGGGCAACGTTGTCACAGGCGTAAAGGCTGGAGATGTCGTAGTAAAAGCGACCGCGGACGGTTACCTGAGCGGAACAGCTACAATCACGGTAACGAATGTTGCGATTGTTCTTGCAGAAGATGGTCCTGACGGCACAGACAGCCCGCTGTTCCTAACAAGGAACTCACGCACTGTAAAAGTTGTCCCTTCAACTGCAACTCTCGAAATCTCAAGCGGAGCAACATATTTTGATGATCCAGTTAATAACGGGGATGGAACTTGGACAGTTACTGTAAAAAGCAGTCTTTCTTCATCAAGAAACTTCTATTTTGCAACTCTTACTGCTACGAGCGGAGAAGAAACTACCGACAAACATGTCGCGGTTCTCAGAGGATATAATGCTCTTATTCAAGGCAATTATTGGGGCAAAACAACTGCGGGTAAATCTCTGTATGCGGGAGTTCCTTATTATCAGGATTCTGTAGACGGTGTAACCACATATAACTACTACATTACCTATGCGGCGGACGGAGTTACAGAATCCTTACAATGGTATCCTTATACATCTTGGGATGTAAACGAGACTGGCGACGGCCTTATTGCTTATGGCTATGAGAGCGAAGAAAAGCTTGAGTCAGGCGAGTATTCTGCTTCAGTTACACAATATTACCAGGGAACCACAAGAGTTGCTGATTTTACAGCCAACAATGAGAAAATTTCTGCTTATCAGCTGATAAATGGAAGCAGCTATCAAAATGAATATGAAGGTGAGTATTACAGCAAATATCTTGAAACCAATACAACATATACTTCAACCTTGAAAAGCGGCAGCACAACGCTTCCTGTTATTGTAGACTTGAAAACTGCCAGCGTTAATTTTACCTCAAGCACATATTACGGCTCTTACTATTACAATGTTTGGACAAAGAGCTCTTCCGGCTGGACAGTAAATGCATACTCTAGCGTATCATATATAAGAGCTGGAAGACCTTGTGCAACTATTGATATAGGAAACAAGACAATCAGCGTTAATGTTGCAAACCAGATGGGTGAATTTAATGCTGAGGCTGCTGCTAGCTCTCTCGCCTACACGCCAACAGCAAATGTACCTGTAAGTTTCACAGGAACTCTTGAGGAGCCTTCAGCAATGCTCAGCTGCTGGGTATCCGCCATGGGCGGACAGGAATTCGGCCATGCGGTATTCAAGGGCTATAAGATTACACAGAACACTGACGGCACATTGAGCTGCACGCTCTCAACAGGAAGCGGTGTTGGAGTTATTTATGGAATAGGCTTTGTCGCATTTATTGACCCGACTGCTAACGGCTCTGAGGACAGTACAGTTGTAGAGGCATCTCTTCCTAAATACTATGACGAAACTGGTGCGCTCAAGGAAGCTGACTACACTGTAAGTGAAACAGACTTTGGTTGTATCGCTTCTTCTGTCAAACAGGTTGGTGTAGTTGACTCAATCACATTCCCTGTTACAAGAGACCAGTCTGAGTACAACCTCTGGATGTACATCAACTCAAACATCATGGGTGTCCAGTTCTGCGACGGCAAGGGCTCATCAAGCTCTAACCATCCAGGAGAGGCAACTCCTTATGTAGGCAAGTTCACAATCGACTGGGACAAAGTTACAGTTGAGTAAAAAGAGCTAAGCAAGTCATTGTCGGGCGTGACCCGACAATCCTATATTCATTATGGAGGATTCCCGCGTCACCTGCCTGTCGGCAGATAGGAGCGCGGGAATGACAGCTTTTTAG
>CAZURC010000147.1:0-3241 GCA_964623405.1 uncultured Treponema sp. | reverse complement strand
TTGTCATCGGCAGGCTCAAAGTTGCGCTCGTGTCGTTCAAAGCCGGCAAGTCAAGTGTTGCGCCCGGCGTAAAAGTGTATTTGTTTCCATCGTCTGAAAGCTGGATTTTCACCGTTCCCGTCGTGAGCGAAAAAGAAACGCCGTTCTCGATTTTTGTTGAATCATAAGAAAGTCCGGCATTCTTCGCCGTCAAGACATATTTCTGCAAATCCAGGTCGTTTTCAAGGTAGCCGGAAAGAAGCGTCTGCAGGCGGGAAGGAGAGTTCTCTAAGACAGCCTCTTCAGCAGACAAAGCAAAGGCAAGAGAAAAGAAAAGAACGAAAAAAGAATGTCTACCACAATGAGAGGACTTCATAATAATAGAAGAATATCAAAAAACAGACGATTTTTCTTTAATATCAGCTGAATTTAAGATAAGGATTTTCTTATTTTACGGTATAACATAGATGAGAATTATTTTCTTTTGTATTCGTCATGCCGCAATGCCTGTATACACTATAAACGAACTGTTTATAGCATATGTTTTTTTTGCAGCCCATAGACAGATTTTTTTAATACAAATTCTAGCCCTGCTTAGTAAACAGCTTCCTAAAGAAAGAGCCTGCGCTCACCACAAGCGTGCCGCCGCCGATAAATGTTCCTATGCTTGAGCCTACTGAGCTCAAGAAGAACACAAGGAGAACACGCAGCAGACGGTTCTTATAGAAACCCTTTAGGCTAATATCGTCCTGCACGCCTTCAAGGTCTTTAACCTTAGGCTTGCAGACTACAGCCTGCACAAGCCCCGCAACCATTCCGACTCCTATAAGAGGACAAAGGCTTGTAAAAGGCGCGCCCGCAGCCGACACAAGGATTGTAAGAGGATGTCCGCCGGCAACAAGAGCGCCAATGCCCGCAAGAGCCGCGTTCCAGAATACCCATGCCCCTACAAGATGAAGTCCTTTTGTCATTCCTCCGTAGACAAATCCCGCTGCAATAAGAGCTACTATAATGGCGGCGACAATCCAGCCCGCAGCCCTTGAGCCAGCGGTCTTCGGAGGAACACTCGAAATGTCGTCCACAGCCGCGGACGCTTCTCCCGCCGCAAGCTTGTTCAGATACGCTTCTACTCCTGGAAGATGTCCCGCTCCAAGCACAGCAAGTGTGCGCTTTCCCCTGCATTCCCAGATTTTGCTCGCAAGGTAACGGTCGCGCTCATCAATAAGAACCTGCTTTACAACCGGCATAAAGTCCGCCAGCTCCTTCATCATGCTGTCCATTTCCGAGGAGTTCTTAAGGCTTTCTATCTGCTCTCCGCTAACTTCCTCTTTGTCAAACGCGCTCGCAAGCAAGGCGGAAATCAGCTTGCACTTGCCCCATAAAGAGTTTACAGCCCAGGCCCTGCGCAATGTAACCTGAATCGGCCGGTCCACCATTACAACTGGAATGCCGCGTTCTTTCGCCGCCGCATCCGCCGCCCTCATCTCGTCTCCGGGCTTTACGCCCACATTGTTTCCCATCCTGCGCTGGAAGCCCGCAAGGACAAGGTTTGCAAGAAGAAGAAAGCCTTTCTTGTTTTTTAATACTTTTATTATGTCAAGATTGCGCCAATTGTCAGGATTGTTCAATGACTTATAACGATCCTCATCAAGCTCTATGGCTACACAGTCGGGATTCTTGCTTTCTACCGCCGCCTTTACCTCATCGCAGCTTTCCTGGCTTATATGCGCAGTTCCGATTAAAGTTATTTCCCTGCTCCCGAATGTCAAAACTTTTTCTGTCTGGCTCATTGCGTCTTTTCCTAAAAAATTATTGCGCGCTTCCGCTCGCCCACTGCGCCATCCGGTATTCAAAGAACATCGGGCTTTGCATGGCTGTTACTTCATTATAGTATTTCTGCGCAAGCGTGTCTTTGTTAATCAGCTCGTAGTAGAGCGCAAGATAGAACAGATAGCGGCCTTTTTTTGTGCGGTTTGTCTCCTTAGAGACCGCAAGCGCGGCATCCGCGTCCCCTCCCCTGTCGTGGTACATGCGCACAAGCTTATATTCCGCTCCCTGCCTGTTAGCAAGCTTCTTCATAAGGCCTTCCGTGAACGTGCGCATCTGCGGGATTTTGTTCTGCTTGTAAAGGCAGGCGCAAATCATCAGCTTATAGGAAATGCTGTCAGGATTCTTCTTGAGCGCCTCCTCAAAGGCTTTCTGCGCCTCTTCCCAGTTTCCCGCTCCCCATGCGTACATCCCCAGGCTCTCATAGGCATAATAATACTGAGGGTTCTTTTCCACGGTCATGCGGTAATACTCAAGCGCATCCTCTTTTCTGTTCTGCTCATCGTAAAGTCCTGCAAGATACGCATAGCCTAGAAAATAGTCCGGCTCAAGAGAGACCGCTTTCTTCCAGCTTTGCTCAGCTCCCTTGTAGTCGCCTGTCATGCGGCTCCAGGTGCCCAAGTCAAACCAGTAGTCTGTGTTTGAAGGATCGTATTTTATCGCTTCCTTGATATATTCAATTGCCTTCTTATACTGGCTGCTTTCGGCCGCATACTTTCCTAAGTATGAGTTGACCTGCGGGTTCGTCGGCTCTATCTCATAAAGCTTGCTGAACGCGTCCTTCGCGTCATCGTCTTTCTCCATGTAGTAGCACATCTTTCCGTAGCCAAGCAGCGCCTCTGGATTGTCAGGGTCTCCTGCAAGAGCTTTCTTGTAGTAGTCCCTTGCCGTTCTCCAGTTTTTCTTTAGAGCCTGCTCGTCCGCAAGCTCTATGTTTGCCTCCGGATTGTTAGGCTGAATTGATGTGACTTGTTTCAGGAATTTTGTTTTTGACATCTTGTCGCCTTTCTGTTTTGCGACCATAGCGTTCAAGTTCAGCACGTCTATGTTATTAGGTTCCTTTCCAAGAAGCGCTGACGCAATGTCCCCCGCCTCCACAGTCTTGCCCGCAGACAAAAGGAGGCTCGCCTTTAGGCACATCATGTCGGTATCGTCTTTTAGTGTATCAGGAATTGAGTCAAACACGCTTATCGCCTGTTCTATAGTCCCGCTCTCCAGCACTGAGCTTATCTTCTGCACGAACTCATACTCTGTGCTGCTCTGTCCAAAAGATGCGCATACGCACACAAAAGATAAAACAATCAAAGCCACGGCTGTCACTGCGGCTTTCTTCTGAAAAAAAATTTTCATTTTCCCCTCACGTACAAATATCAGTCAAATGCTGTGTTGATAAATTCACCGCCTTTGACTAAACTTACTTTCAAATGGTTAAGCA
>CAZURC010000146.1:0-3305 GCA_964623405.1 uncultured Treponema sp. | reverse complement strand
GCCTAATGCTACGTTTGTTATAAACAGGCACTTGTGTTATAATGATAGAAAAATAAAAGCTGGTTATCTATGAAGACAACAAAATTCAAGGACACAATAAGCCTAACAAACAGCGGAAGCCTCCAGCTTTTTTTTGTTGGAACAGGGAGCGCTTTCAACAAGACAAATTTCCAGAACAACCTGCTTGTGATAAAAGGACAGTCGCACATTCTTATTGACTGCGGCAATATATGCCCGTTCGCGCTCAGCACATACAACACGCCTGTCTCAAAGATTCACGCTGTTCTTCCGACACATTCCCATGCTGACCATATAGGCGGTCTTGAGGAGATGGCTCTGGCTGGACGCTATATCTCGCACACAAAGCCAAAGATGGTTATAACAGACGAATACAAGAAGATTCTCTGGGAGAACAGCTTAAAAGGCGGATGCGCCTATGGAGAGCAAAGCTCCTCTGGCAGCTTCTTTACAATCGATGATTACTTTGAGCAGATAAAGCCCGTGGAGATAAAAGGCGCCCCTCGTCCGTTCTACGAGGCAGACGTAGGCCCGATAAACCTAAAGCTTTTCAGGACAGTACATGTTCCTTGCCACGGCACAACGGACTGGAACAAAATATTCTATTCTGTCGGAGTCTTGATTGACAACAGAATACTTTTCAGCGGCGACACAATGTTTGACCGCCCGCTTATTGAATGGATGGAAGAAAGCTATAAGATTGAATATATATTCCATGACTGCCAGTTCTACGAAGGCGGAGTCCATGCGTCATACACACAGCTAAAGACTCTTCCAAAAGAAACCAGGCGCAAGATGTATCTTTGCCATTATGGAGAAAACTACAGGGACTTTGAGCCAAAAAATGACGGATTCGCAGGGTTCGCAGAGCGAGGTATCTATTACACTCTGTAGAGCAGCTGTTACAGCAGACCATTTGAAACTCATAGGAATATCTGATATAGTATGCAGTGCTAGTTAGCTGCAACTGACTCCGTAGCTCAGCTGGATAGAGCATCCGCCTCCTAAGCGGAAGGTCACGCGTTCGAATCGCGTTGGGGTCGTAGGCAAAAAAAATCCGCTGTCTCACACAGCGGATTTTTTTCAAAGCTTGTCCTAGTCTTTGCAATAGAAAATTGCGCCGAGGATTACAAGGTGCCCGGCAAGCCTCCAGAGCCACTCAATGAAAGTTGGCTCAAGGAATCCTTTGTTAAGGAAGTCGCCCAAAACAATAGCTACTATCCAGACAATCAGGATAATAAGCATAAGAATATTGTCGAATTTTCCCAAGTCGTGTAGAAAAAGCTCCAGAATAAGATAGAGACCCGCAAGAAGCTCTATCACAGAGAACACAACAACAATGATTTTCTCCGCATTGCCATCAAAGATGTCCCTGAGAGCCGCAACGCCAAAGTCTCCGCCGCCCTGAAGTCCCCAGATACCGCCGATTGCAAGAAGCAGTCCAAGCGCAATCTGAATAATCCATTTTGTCAATGAATATCCGCTTTTTTTAGCCATTTTTTTCCTCCTGAACAGGCATTTTGTTTAAGCCTATTCTAAGAATAGATTATATCACATAGATATTAAACATGCTAATTTTTTTTACGGTAAATCATTTCAAAAACCTCGCAGACAACTTTCATGTCCTCTGTAAAGTCAAACCCGCAGAGATCCGCCTCATCCTCAAAATACTCTCTCTCCTTGTCACGCCATTCCTCAAGGCTCTCATCCTCTCCGTCCTGTCTTGCAAGCTCCCAGCTTATCTCATTAAAGGGAATAATCTTTACATCAGAAATACGTATGACAGCGCAAGGCTCCTCGTTTGTATCTTCAACAATATAGACTTCTCCTGGAACAGGAATTCTCTCGCGGTTTATCTCAAAGGAAGGAAAAGGCGTAAAAATCGCTGTCTTCTGTCCGCCCAGAACAAGCGCAAGCTGGCTCTGCCCCGCCCAGCCGGAATCCTCAAAGCAAAGCTCTCCGTTATAGACCGCATTCTCAATATTCTGGTGAGTATCGTTTAGATACTGATTAAAAAACTGCGCCGGTGTCATATTACTTTCCTGTCCTGTGAATCATCATTATAAAAGCTAGAATAAAAAAGAGAGGAGGAACAGCTGTAAAGAAAAGCCCTAGAAGAGGAATACCTGCTATTGCCATTTCCTGTCCAGAAACAAGGCCTAGCTTTATAAGCATCTCATACACAAGTCCCGCATATTCTGTTATTGCGCCGGCGACAAGAGACATCCATGCTCCGTCCTGTGTCCTGCTGAACAGAAAGATTGCAAGGAAAGCCGTCATTCCGCCCAAGATAAGCTTTATTATATAGAAGAATATATCAGGCTGCTGCATTTTTTCCTCTCGCTAGAAAGAAAACGGATTCTTCTCCAATTTTCTAAAAACTCCTGCATCCGCGCCGAAAGGAACGATGCTCGGCACGTTGAAATCCGGCGAAATCACAAGCTCGCAAGTCAAGCAATGAATCACAAAATCCTGATATTTTTCTTCAGGGATTTTCGGGAAAAGATAAGGTCCCTTGCGTGTCCAATATTTTGTGAGAATCTTGTCATAGATAAACCAGTTTTTCTCTTCGCGCTCCTGCAACGCCTTGATTAAATCATAAACGGAGCGTGTAACGGCGGCGCAAAGCGGAGCGGAAAGCTCGGATTCAAAGTCGAATGAAAGATTCTCCGGTCGCACCGGAGAATGACATTTTGCGTTTTCTGAAGAATGACCGTTGCAAACGAATTCTGATTTTGCGGCGAGAACAAAAATATTGTCAGTCCAGGGCAATGCAGGCGCAAAAATCACACAGTCAATTTCGCTCCATTTTACATCTGCGGAAATCCACGGCTTAAAAACACTCGTGCTTTCTTTTGATATTGCAAGCGCGGCTTTTAATGCGTCGGATTTTGATGAAAACACAAACGCCGTTCTGTCGCTCGCAAAAAGCGTTGACACCGCGCGGGAAAGCTGGCTTTTGCATTTTACGGTTTTTGAGGAAAAATCAGTGAGAAAGCTTCCTGTGATTCCTCTGTCAAGGACGTTCTTTAGAACTGTGAAAGTCTCTTTTGCGCCCCAGCCAAGTATCGCCCTTCCGCCTTCCTGGTACAAATCCGTAAGGCGCACCCGTTTTTCTGTATATAGAAAGCATCCGCGGGCGCGTTTTACAGAGCCGTATTTCTGAGCAATATTAAATGCCAAAGTTCTCTTGCTATTAGTCATTTTTTACAGTTTGCTAAGCTTTTCTGCGACCAGTTTTGACGCGATTCCAGGATTCGCCTTTCCTTTTGACGCTTTCATAACCT
>CAZURC010000145.1:0-3336 GCA_964623405.1 uncultured Treponema sp. | reverse complement strand
GTTCGCAACGAGCGGCTCAAGCCAGATTGGTGAAAGCGGAAAAAATATGCAGGCTTTGGCAAAAGGCGCAAAAGTTGATGCAGGAAAACGTTTTTCTGCAAACGCAAGCGAGGAAGAGCTAAAAAACTGGGCGGAAAAATTTAATTGATAATTGATAATGGACAATTGAGAATTGGAAATGCGTGAGGGATAGTAGCCGCGCCGCAGGCGTTGCGAAGTGGCGGTGGTTGAGTAGCGAAGCGTATCGAAACCACCAGAACGTAGCAATGAAGCCGAAAGGCGAAACGGCGGATAGCCCGACCCGAAGCGGAACGAAGTGAAGCGGAGGGGCACGCCCGTAAAAATAAAAGGTGGTTACTTCGCTTCGCTCGTGCCTACGGGCGACAAGCTCAACCACCTCGCAAGGAGACAAGAATGGAAACTTTTACTTTGAATGACGGAACGAAAATCCCGTCGATTGGATTTGGAACTTTTCAGATTCCGGCGGACGGAAGCACTTATCAGGCGGTAAAAACTGCGCTGGAGCTTGGAATCAGGCACATCGACACAGCGGTTGCATATTTTAACGAGCAGGAAGTCGGCAAGGCGGTGAAGGATTCTGGAATTCCGAGAAAGGACATCTGGATTACGAGCAAAATGTGGCTTCAGGATTTTAAGTACGAGGACGCGAAAAAGGCGATTGAAACGTCGCTCAAAAAACTTGAGACTGACTACATCGACTTGTATTTGATTCATCAGCCTTATGGCGCGGTTGACGAGGCTTGGCAGGCGATGGAGGAAGCAAAGAAAGAAGGAAAAATCCGCTCAATCGGCGTGAGCAATATGACTCCGAAAATTTGGAACGAGTTTGTGCCGAAGTTTGCGACTCTGCCTTCCGTGAACCAGGTTGAGTTCAATCCGTACTTCCAGCAGAAGCCTTTGAGAAAGATTCTTGACGAAAAAAATGTCCGGCTTGAAGCCTGGGCGCCGCTAGGACAGGGAAACAAAAGTCTTTTCAGCGAGAAAGTCATCACGGAACTCGCAAGCAAATACAAGAAGGACGCTGGTCAAATCATCCTGCGATTTGAGAACCAGGAAGGAATCATCGTGTTCCCGAAGTCAACCCACAAGGAGCGAATCAAGAGCAATATGGAGATTTTCGACTTTGAGCTGACCGCAGACGAGATGGAAGCACTCCGCGCTCTCGACAAGGGACACGGAATGCACAATCCTGACGCGCCTGGAATCGGCGAAATGCTTTTGAAAGCGTACGACGTGCATAAAAATGACTAACAGCTAATTTCATATCCTGCTTTTTTCAGAGCATCAATTGCCCTTTCAAAATTCCCGGCTTTTGTGAGTATGTAATCAGTGTTGAATGTAGACACGGCAAAAATTCCGATTTTGTTTTCTGCAAGGATTCCTGATATTTTTGAAAGAATGCCGATAAGCGAAAAGTCCAACGGTCCCTCTATGCGAAATCCTTTCCAGCCGTCATCACGCATGGTTGTGTTTTCAGGAACATCCTCCGTCCTGCAGACAAGGGAGCTCTCCTCGTCTGTTTTTCCGATAAAGCAGAATTGTGTGTCGAGTCTTACTTTTGAATAGTCTTTCACCTTGCAGACTGAAAAATCAGCCTCTATTATCCTAAGAACCATTTTCTTACAGCACCATTATAAGTGTTCCTGCCGTGAGAAGGATCATTCCGGCTACTGACTTTGCCGTAAAGCTTTCGTGCAGGAAAACAAACGCCAGAATCAGCGTTAGGACTGTGCTCATTTTATCAACTGGAACAACTTTTGAAGCCTCGCCAACCTGCAGCGCCTTGTAGTAGCACAGCCATGACGCTCCTGTTGCGAGCCCTGACAAGATAAGAAAAATCCAGCTTTTCCGGCTGATTGACTCTAGTCCGCCCTGAGCATTTGTAATAAAGACCATCGCCCAGGCCATTATCAAGACAACAAAAGTTCTGATTGCAGTCGCAAGGTTTGAGTTAACGCCATCAATTCCCACTTTTGCAAGAATTGAGGTAAGAGCGGCAAAGACTGCCGAGCCAACGGCAAACAACAGCCACATAATCACGCCTCCTTACTTGTTCGCCACGGATGGCGAAATATAAAGCACGTCAGTGCTTAGCATGATAAAAATGTAATCCAGGATGCAAGAGTTTTCAATATCATTCTTTGAGTATGTGGCTTGATTCCCTAAAGCTTTGAGTATTCCTCGTCGCTGACTTTCTCAAGCCACTCATTAGAAAGATTCTCGCCAGGGACTTCAAACGCAAGATGGCTGAACCAGCTGTCTTTTTTTGCTCCGTGCCAGTGCTTTACGTTCGCCGGAATCTCAACAATGTCGCCGGGCTTCAGGCTCTGAGCCGCTTTTCCCCATTCCTGGTACCAGCCTTCGCCAGCGACGCAGATTAGAACCTGCCCGCCGCCTTTCGTTGAGTGATGGATGTGCCAGTTGTTGCGGCATCCAGGCTCGAATGTGACATTTGCGATTCCAATCGGATCTCCTTTTTTTGTGAGAGGGTTCAGGTACGACTGCCCGATAAAATACTTCGCATAAGCATCGTTCGGCATTCCAAGCCCGAAGAATCCGCCGTGCTCTTCTGACTGAGAGCTTTTCTTGCTGTTTTCTGTCCAGACCTGCTTTGCAAGATTGAAAACTGCCCACCCCTTAGGCCAGCCTGCGTAAAAAGCGACATGGGTTATGATTGCCGCGATTTCTTTCTGTGTGACTCCATTTTTCTTCGCGTTCTCAAGATGGAATTTGAGCGAAGAGTCTGTGAGTCCTTGCGCCATCAAAGCCACAACCGTGATGATGCATCGAGTTTTCGTGCTGATTGAATCAATATTCCAGTTCTCGCCAAAAAGAACATCGTCATTAAAATGCGCGAACTCAGGCGCAAAGTCCCCGAGCGCGGCGCGTCCTGCTGTCTGTGTGATTTTTTCTGCCATAAATTGCCTCCAAATGTTCCTATTTTCTAACCTTGTACTTTAAAAGCACGTTTCCGTTTTCCAGCTTCTCAACATCTGTCAAATCCAAGAGAACCGGCTCCCTGTCCTGCCCGCGTCCGTCAAAGCTTGCCGCCCAGCCCGCTCTTCCGTCTATTCCTGCTCCAAACATCATCTCAACTTCGTCAATCAGGCCTGCGTCAAGGAACGAGCCGTTTATGTGTCCGCCACCTGTAATCAAGGCGAAATGCACGCCGAACTCTTTTTCCAGGACTGCGACAGTTTCCTTTAAGTCGATTTTCTCTTTGCCGCAAGTGATGTAGGAAATTTTCTTTGACTTTAGATAATCAAGGTACTCAGTGCTTGCATTCTCGCTTGCTGCAACGATGAGCGGTTTCCC
>CAZURC010000144.1:0-3765 GCA_964623405.1 uncultured Treponema sp. | reverse complement strand
GATGCATGAAGAATTTTTATCAGAACCATCGCAATCATTACGAAAATCGGCACAACAGAAAAAAGGAAAGAAAACGAGCAGGCTCCTGCAAACGACAAGAGCCTGTTCATAAAAAAATATTTAAACGTAAGAAACGCGCATTGAGAGAAAGTTGCAACTGTGAGCTTGTGCGGTTTCTTCATTACGCATTAAAAATCCGCGAGTTTCGGCGCGCGCGGGAACGGAATCACGTCGCGGATGTTCTGCATTCCGGTCACGTACAAAAGAAGGCGCTCAAAACCAAGTCCGAATCCTGAGTGCGGAACCGAGCCGAACTTTCGCAAATCCAAGTACCAGTCATAGCTTTTCTCGTCAAGTCCAAGCTCGTTGATTCTCTTCAAAAGCTTGTCGTAGTCGTCCTCGCGCTCAGAGCCGCCGATAATCTCGCCAAGACCAGGAACCAAGACATCAACCGCTTTCACAGTTTTTCCGTCGTCGTTAGCCTTCATATAAAACGCTTTGATTTCCTTTGGATAGTTGTAGACCATAACAGGCGACTTGTAGATTTTTTCTGTCAGATAACGCTCGTGCTCCGTCGCCAAGTCGCATCCCCAGAAAGGCTTGAACTCAAACTCGTCTGCGTGCTTTTCCAGTTCTGCAACCGCTTCTGTGTACGAAACGCGCTTGAACGGAGTCTCGACAACGTGATGAAGAGTGTCAATCACGCCGGGCTGGATTCTCTTGTTGAAAAATTCCATGTCCGCCGTGCATTTTGTCAAAGCCCAGTTCAAAAGATACTTGATGAACTCTTCTTGAATGTCCATATCGTCTTCCAAATCAAAGAAAGCCATTTCAGGCTCGCACATCCAGAATTCAGCCAAGTGCCGCGTTGTGTTCGAGTTCTCAGCGCGGAAAGTCGGCCCGAACGTATACACGCGTCCCAAAGCCGTCGCCAAAGTCTCAGCCTCAAGCTGTCCCGAAACTGTCAGGCTCGCTTTTTTGCCGAAGAAGTCTTTGTTATAATTTACGAGCTTCGCCGCGTCTTCCTTTTTCATTCCCGCCGCGCCTTTTTCAACGGCAATCTCGGCGAGCTTTTCCATCGAAAGTGTCGTAATCTGGAACATTTCGCCCGCGCCCTCAGCATCCGAGCAAGTGATTTCCGGAGTATTTATATAGTAGAAACCGCGCTCCTGGAAAAATGTGTGCAGCGCAAAAGCCATCTGGCTTCTCATTCTAAAAACCGCGCCGAAAGTGTTTGTCCTCGCGCGCAAATGAGCGTTCTCTCGCAAAAATTCCATTGTCGCCGCTTTTTTCTGAATCGGATAATCCGACGGGCATTTTCCAAGCACAATCAGGCTTTCAAGCGAAACTTCAACCGACTGGCCGGAAGCAGGAGACTCAACGAGCTTTCCAGTCGCCTTGAGCGACGCTCCGGTTGAAAGATTTTTAAGCGCGTTTTCAATATTTTCAAGATTCTGAGGATTTGCAGGATTTGAGCGGTCAAAAGTAAGCTGAATCGAGGCAAAGCAAGAGCCGTCGTTCACCTGGATAAAGACAAGATTTTTTGAGTCGCGTATCGTGCGCGCCCAGCCTGAGACCGTGACAGTCCGTCCGTCCGGCGCGGAAGTAAGAATATCTTTTATCAGTTCTGTTTTCATAATTTATATAGTTTAGTGAAAAGGTGCTGGTTTAGCAATAATTTCAGATTCCAGCCTTTCTGTCGATTTTCTCGCGGCGGCTGTTCATGTTGTAGTCAAAAAGAGAGTAGCCGAGGGTGTTTATATTCCTTAGGAATGAGATATAACGTGTGCCTTGAAGGACCTCTTCTGCCTGGGCCATATATTTTTCACAAAGCTCCTTCTTGTTTTTCTCAAAGTAGAACTGGGCGAGGTTTATATTCGTGTAATACTTGTCATAGTCTGAGACTGCGTTTTCCTGCGCGGCCTTAAAGAAGCCTAGCGCCTTTGAGTCGCTTCCTCCTCCGACAGCAGGAGCGTAGTAGTACCACCATCCAGAGAGCGTGAGCGCGAAAGACATCGTTGGATTTTTTTCAACTACAGCCGCATAGTCTTTTTTCTCCTGCAAGCCAAGCGTTATAGAGGAGGAGCGGGGCAGGAACTGCATCATTGAATTGGTGATGTCTGCCGAGGTGAGAACAAAATAGGGGTTGAGTTCCTCTGCTGTCTTTTTCTCCGCATACTTGGCGATTCTCTCGTACTGAGGGCTTAGGATTTTCTTCATATTTGGCGAATGCATGTCTTTCTCGTACTCGCAGTTGTATTCTGCTGTGGCAAGCATATTCTCGCAGGTGAGACGTGCTTCCTCAGAAAAGGAGGAAATTGCCTCTAGGCTTTGGGCTTTGTATTCGTGTATAGCGAGAATGCATGAGTCTGCGTCCGGCAGCGAGCGCAGATGAAGGCGGAAATCAAATATTTTCTGAATCATGTCATTCTCAATATCTGTGAATTCAGCGGAAAAGGCTGAAAGAGAAACTAAAGCGGCAAGCAAAAAAACAGGGATTTTTCTTTTCATCATCACCATTCTATCAAAATAAAAGGAAAAAGTCCTAATTGAATGTGTAAGACACTTTCTAGAATTTACCTTGAAATCAACCTTATTCCCATGTTAGAATTAGCATGTATGCATACTCAAAAACCGGCAGCTAAAAAAGAAATTCCGATTTTCTTTGCGACAGACAACAACTATGTTCCTTTTCTAGCGGTTGCCTTGACCTCTCTTCTGGACAATGCTTCAAAAGATTATTTTTACAAGATTTATGTTCTGACTACAAGCCTTAGAAAAGAATATACGGACGAGCTGGAGCTTATCTGCAAGGACGCGATGCCGGACGGCGCTTCGATTGAATTTGTGAACCTGCGTGTAGAGATGGAGAAGTCTTCCGGAACTTTCCACTTGCGTCATTATTACTCAAAGGAAACTTACTGCCGCATTTTTATTCCGCGCGTGTTCAAGAAATACGACAAGGTTCTTTATCTTGACTGCGATATTGTTGTGACAGGCGACATATCAGAGCTTTACAACATCGACATAGGAGACAATCTTGTTGCGGCCGCAAGCGAGGAAGTCATGGTAGACTATGATGTCTACGGAAACTATGTTGAAAAGGCCCTCGGTGTCTGGCGGCATGACTACTTCAGCGCAGGAGTCCTATTGATAAATGCGAAGAAATACCGAGAAGAGAATATTGAGATGAAATTCATCAGCTTGCTCAATTCATTTTCTTTCCGTGTCACGCAGGATGAGGACTACCTGAACGTGCTTTGCAAGGGGCGGGTAAAGCCTATCGACTTAGGATGGAACAAGAGCGCCTACAAGAATCCAAGCTTTGACGACAAAAACCTTAAAATCATACACTACAAGATAAACTGGAAGCCGTGGCACTATGACAACATTGAGTACGAGGACTATTTCTGGAAATATGCGAAAGAGACTTTCCTGTACGATCAGATTCTAAAAATCAAGGCGTCATATACTCAGGATTTGGTTGAGCGGGACAATATCCAGTTCAACGAGCTGGTGAGAATGGCGGAGGAAGATGCCGCTGACTCAAAGAACTACTGGCAGACAGAGCAGAGAAAAAACGGCGCAAAAATGATTAAGAGGGGTTTGTATGGCGGAAATCCAGAATCAGACTAAAATAAAAAAGGATGAAGGCCGTCTTCAAGTCATAGAAAAGATAAGGCAGTTTGAGAAAGAGGGCAGGTGGACACAGGACGTTGAGGACGACCCGCCGACAATTCCCTTGATGCCGGACAAGGTTGACTA
>CAZURC010000143.1:0-3956 GCA_964623405.1 uncultured Treponema sp. | reverse complement strand
CCTCTCTTGCAATGCGGGCGCAGGCGGTCGTTCTGCCGTTTCACTCGCTGATTTTCGGAACGAATATGCTTTTGCAAGTTGCCGGAGTCAAAAAGAGCGCGGTTTTTCTTTCGTCGATGCGGCAAGGAATTGTTTTTATTCCGCTCGTGTTTTTGCTTCCGCATCTTGTCCAGATTTTGGAGGCGGAGCCGGTTCTCGGAATCCAGATTACGCAGGCTGTGAGCGACTTGATTTCCGCATTGACAGCAATTCCGTTCGCAGTGACATTTTTTAGAAAACTGGGAAAATAGAAACTGGAGAAGAAAATTATGAAAAACTCGTTTGAAAAAGTAAAAATGGACAGCTTGAATCCAAAATACAAAAACGCTGTGGCGCGGGAAATTCCGATTTATTCGCGCGGAAATTCAATTCGCACAGATTTTGACCGCGACTATATGAGACTTCTGCACAGCCAAGCATTCAGCCGTCTAAAGCATAAGACACAGGTTTTCTACTCTCCTCACAACGACCACGTATGCACAAGGATGGAGCATGTTCTTCATGTCGCCTCTGTCGCCGATACAATCGCAAAGCATCTCGGACTTAACACAGAGCTCACTCAGGCAATAGCAATCGGGCATGACATCGGGCATGCTCCTTTTGGTCACACAGGAGAAGACATACTAAACAGTCTGATGAAGGAACGGCCGGGAGCCAATGCACCAAAGAAATTCTGGCACGAGCGAAACTCTCTTTTCTTTGCAGATTACATAGAGACTCTGCCAGATCCTGACGGCACAGAGCGGACTCTGAACTTAACCTACGCCGTTAGAGACGGGATTATCTGTCACTGCGGAGAGATTGACCAGCAAGGAATAAAGCCACGAGAGAATCAAATGAATCTTTACGACATGAAAGTGCCTGGTGTTGTACAGCCGTTTACATGGGAAGGCTGTGTTGTAAAAGTAAGCGACAAGATTGCATTCCTGGGCAGAGATTTGCAGGACGCCAGGCGGTATCATATTCTTGACATGGGCTGCTACCGCCAGCTCAGGGAAATTGTCGGAGGAACGCTGGGCTTGACAAAAAACGGTCAGACTTTAAGTCACTCGTCAGGCAAAGCTATAAACACTACAGTTCTCATAAATGACATGGTTGTTGACCTATGCAATGAGTCAAGGCCAGAAACTGGTCTTTGCTTTAGCGATCCGTATTTTAAGTTTATTTCCGAATTAAAGAAATTCAGCTATGAGAAGATATACAGCCACTGGAGGCTGCTTGAATTCAAATCCTATGCGCAGAATGTTCTTGGAACAATTTACCGCACGCTCATGGGAACACAGAGCTTTGCAAAAAACGGCAGGATTCCTTCCGCAATGCGCTATTTTGAGAGACTGAGCACTACTTTTGAGGACTGGCTCGTACGCTACTCAAACTATATTCCAAAGGATGCGCCTGACCGGAAAAAAACACTCAGATACGACACACCTGTTGTTTTTGATGTAAGTGACTGGGAAAGCTACCAGAAATGTGTTATTGAGTACATTTCTGGAATGACAGACAACTTTGCAATAACCTGCTTTGAGGAAATCGTAAGTTTCTAAAGAGTGGATTGCTTGGCAGCGATAAGCTCCGGATGATACTCAAAGTGCATATTGTCAAATATTATCCAGTTTCCGCCCCATATAAAGCCTTCTTCCTCAAATATCTGAATAACTTTCTCAGGAGGGCTCCAGCGTCTTTCAAACGGTGTGAGCATCCAGTTCTCAGGATCTCTGTCGCGTGTCCAGCTCCAAAATATGGCCTTACCGTTAAGCCGTCTTGGGAGCAAATCAATCGCAATCCCGTATGAATGAAATGATTTTCTTCCGCCGGTGCCTTCAATGACACGCCAGTTATACGCATCCGCAGAGTCTAGGCTTTCAACAAACTCCTGAATTTCAGCCTCATTTTCTGCGAGAGCGTAAATTCTTTCTTCAACTCTCCTAAGCGGCTCTCTTATACGTTCGTGGATTTTTGTTCCTTTTCCAAGGAATGTTGCATTAACAATATGATCCTCAATTACAACTCTTGACTTTGCGGCATACAGAAAATCATAGAAAAACATAGGTGTTCCCCCTGTGCTTCTTCTGTTTTCCGCAGATGAGAAGTTGCGGACGCTCTCAATCTCCGCCTCTGTCATTTTTGAGGGATCTTTTAGCTTTGTGTATGAGTAAATAAGGCTCCAGTATTTTGTCTTGTTCTCAAGCTCGCTTTCTGGCAGCAGACGGCAGTTAGCCCACCACAAGGAAATCTTCTTTGTGTCCGCTTGTCCTGGAAAAACCGGAGCAACAATTTCTACAAGCCAGTCATCTTTCTCTTCATCATATACGGAATTGAACTGAACGTCGGGATAACTTTTTCTAAAAATATCAAGCTGAGCAGGCTCTAATTCAAGCTTGTCCTCCTCGAAGCCAGCTTGCTGGACCTGCTCTCCCGGTTTTGAGGAATTTGTCCTTGAGAAAAGCTTAGGCAAAGCGCACGAGACAATGCCCATCGAAAAAATAACCGTAAATACAGTATTTATAGCGTACTTTCTTAAAACCATTTTTTCTTTAAATAATCCGGAATATGGCCTCCCGCAAGCTTTATAAATTGAAGCGCTGTACTGAGCGCAGAGTCCCTTATGTCTTTATTAAGATTATAGAACGCTTTTATAATCTGCGTTCCGCTCTTGCCCCAGTTCTCTGCAAGCTCACTGTTCGTCTTTGCTCCGGTTGACTCAATCGCGCCGAACAATGTCTCTACGAACTGTTCACGCTGAGACACAGAAAGCCCCTCAAACCATTCATTAAAAACTTCATTCAAAAATAAGCTAGAATCCGAAAGCTTCTCACAAAGCTCAAAGCTAGACGGCCGTGTCTGCCATGAGAAAGGATCGTGCTGATTCACACTTTTTGCGCTGCTTTTTACAACATCAAAGCGGCTGTCATGCTCAAACAGCATTCCGACAATAGATTCCTCGGGGAAAAATGAGCTTGTCTTATTCAAGGCGGAAATAAAATCGTTCTGTGAAATAACCCTTTTTAAGAATCCCGGTCCGTCAAAATTGTATATATGAGCAAGTTTTCTTTGATTTTTCTGAGAGAGCTTCGCGCCTGCAAAAATAGCAAGGTTTCCTCCTTTTGAATGTCCTCCGCAGACAAGCTCAAGTTTTTTTATCTTCTTGTTTGAAGCAGCCTTCTCCAAATAAGCAAGCGCATCTGTCTGCGCCTTCACTTCAGTTTTGAATGCAAGATTAAAATCTTCTTTCCAGCCGATGAGCGTGTCATCGGTGCCACGAAAAGCCACGAATGCAAAGCCATTTTTGTCTCGGGAAAGAAATGTAAGCGCGCTGAACTGCTCCTCTTCTTTCTGGCTATAAGAATCCACAAATCCGCACAAAATGAGAGTTCCAAATCTTTTTGAAGCAGCGCACTCAAAAAGCAAGTCGATAGTCTTAGGATTTATCAAAAGACCAAGTTCTCTGCGTTTTTCAAAACCCGATCCGGCAAACAGAGCGGCAGCCTCGTTCAAGGTGATTCCTTCTTCAAATGACGAGCCAATAATCCCACGAAAATTTAGATAAGAAAGCTGGCAGAGAATAAGCGAGTCCACACTGCTCAATGGAACTTGGGAGAAAGCAAGATCTCCCCGCCATGCGACATAATCCAATAAATCCATACAACTATTATATCGCTTTTTAGTTTGTCCGCAAATTTAACCCAGTACAAAGGAAAACGCTCCGACAGTGATTTATTTCACCGCCGGAGCGTCAATTCTTAATTATGCATCAAGAGATCCCGAAACAAGTTCGGGATGACTTTTCCTTAAATTAGCAGTCCATTCCTGCACGCTTACGCGTGCTTACGAGTTTCCGTTTGAAACTCGCGGAATTAACTGTTTTTTTAGTAATCCATTCCGCCCATGCCAGGCTGTCCCTGCGGAGCTGGAGCCGG
>CAZURC010000142.1:0-3964 GCA_964623405.1 uncultured Treponema sp. | reverse complement strand
ACAGTTTTTGACAATCTTTCGTCAGGCCTCAGGCAGAATCTCTTTAAGGAAAATGATTTTATCTACGGAAACATCTTGATTGAGCGCGATCTGGACAAGGCTTTTGAACGCGGATTCGATGCTTTCATCCATCTTGCGGCTTTCAAGGCGGCGGGCGAGTCGATGATTGAGCCGGAGAAATATTCCGTGAACAACATAACCGGAACAATCAATATCTTGAACTCAGCAATCCGCCACAACTGCAAGAGAATGGTTTTCTCTTCAAGCGCGGCGGTTTTCGGCGAGCCAAAATATCTTCCTATTGACGAAAAGCATCCTAAGAATCCGGAGAACTACTACGGATTTACAAAGCTGAATATAGAAGAAATTATGCAGTGGTACGACAAGCTTAAGGGCTTGAGGTTTGCGGCTCTGCGTTATTTCAACGCGGCTGGCTACGATGTAGAGGGATTTCCTTGCGGGCTTGAGCAGAATCCTGCGAACCTTCTTCCTGTGATTATGGAAACTGCGATTGGAATGCGCGACAAGATGAAAGTCTTTGGAACTGATTACGACACACGCGATGGAACCTGCATCCGCGACTACGTCCATGTCACTGACCTTGCGGCAGCCCACGTAAAAGCGCTTGAATATATTTCATCAAAAGATGAAAGTCTTATCTGCAACCTCGGAAGCGAGAAAGGTGTTTCTGTAAAGGAAATGCTTGAGGAAGCGCGCAAAATTACCGGCAAGCCTATTCCTGCGGACTTTGTCGGACGGCGCGCCGGCGACCCTGCCTCCCTCGTTGCAACTTCCGCCTACGCCCGCGAAAAGCTTGGCTGGGAGCCAAAATACTCTGATGTGCACACACTCCTTGAGTCAACTTACAAGGCGTACCTAAAATCAATAAAGAATTGATTTGCAACATTCAACACGGATGAACACAGATTAAAACGGATGAATACTGATAGTTTTTCGGCTGACGAACGTCTTTCACTAAATACGAAAGATTTTCATATATCAAAAACAAAAATCATGGCTTCTTCGTTTTGTTTTCAAATCCGTGTTCATTCTATATATCCGTTTTAATCCGTGTTGAATAACAAAAACATTAGGGAGAAACTGCATGAACAAGGTTGATGTTTACAACTCTGACTACACAAAGCTTAACCATGCTTATATTCTTGTGTATAACGCCTACACAAAGCTGATTCAATGCCCTGACTATGATGAGGAAGTTCTTGCCGCAATGGAAAGTTTTTTGAGGACATTCAATCCGCTCCTGGACAAGATAAAGTCCGAGATGACAGTGCAGACACGCTACAAGGACGGCATGGACAGTCAGAATCAGGGCGGTGCGGAGGAGACTATGCACGGAGAGCAGAAGCCGGATTCAGGCGGCGGAAAGCAGAATGTCTTTCAGATTTCATCTGCCTCTGGATATTCTTCCGCTTCGGACGAGAGCGAGGAAAGTTCAGAAAGCATAGGAAAGGGAAAAATCCTGCGCGGCTTTTTCTCCAGACACCGCAATGACCATGAATAAAAAACGCTCCAAGTCTTATCAGCTTGGAGCGTTTTTTGTGCAAATTACAGAACTGGCTTCATTGCTGTCATACGGCACGGCGTGAGCCTTATTGCTTTTTCAAGCCGCCTGGCCGTGCCTGCCAGTTTTGTAATTCTTACAAAACTGGTTTCATCGCTGTCATGTACTCGCGCAATTTGCGGCCGACAACTTCAATCGGATGGTTGCGGATTTCTGCGTTCACTTCGACTAGTTCTGTGTTGTTCACGCTTGTGTCTTTGAGCGAAAGTCCTTTTCCAATCACGTCAGTGTGGATGTTTGGCATAAATTCCTTTTTCAAGAGCGGAACTGCGGCGTTGCTGAACAAAGCGCAGCCGTATTCTGCTGTGTCGGAGATTACGCGGTTCATCTCGTAAAGACGCTTGCGGTCGATAAGGTTTGCGATGAGCGGAACTTCGTGCAATGACTCATAATAAGCTGACTCAGGCTTGATTCCTGCGTCAACCATTGTCTCGAACGCAAGCTCGCAGCCCGCTTTTACCATTGCGACAAGCAAGATTCCCTTGTCAAAATATTCCTGCTCTGTGATTTCTTCTTTTGATTCCTCTGTGTGCTCAAAAGGAAGCTTTCCAGTCTCCTCGCGCCAAGTGAGCAGGTCGTGGTCTTTGTTCGCCCAGTCCTTCATCATTGTGCTTGAGAATTTTCCAGAAATGATGTCGTCCATATGCTTGTGATAAAGCGGAGTCAAAATCTTCTTGAGTTCCTTTGAAAGCTCGTTCGCCTTGATTTTTGCAGGGTTTGAAAGGCGGTCCATCATATTTGTGATTCCGCCCCATTTGAGTGCCTCTGAAATCACGTTCCAGCCGTGCATCAAAAGTTTTGTCGCGTACTCTGGAGCGATTCCCTCGTCAACCATCTTGTCGTAGCAGACGATAGTTCCAGCCTGCAGCATTCCGCAGAGAATTGTCTGCTCTCCCATCAAATCTGATTTAACTTCCGCAACGAAGCTTGACTCAAGAACGCCGGCCTTGCTTCCGCCCATTCCGACTGCCAGCGCTTTTGCATAAGCCCAGCCTTTTCCTTCCGGGTCGTTCACCGGGTGAACAGCAATCAAGTCAGGAACTCCGAATCCTCTCTGGAACTCGTGCCAGACTTCTGTTCCCGGACCTTTTGGAGCGCACATTACAACCGTGATGTCAGGACGGATTTGCATTCCTTCCTCGACCATATTGAAGCCGTGGCTGTACCACAAAGCCGAGCCTTTCTTCATTCTCTTCATAACTTCTGTGATAACCGCAGTGTGCTGCTTGTCCGGAGTCAAGTTTCCAACCAGGTCCGCTGTCGGAATCAACTCGTCGTAAGTTCCAACTTTGAATCCGTTTTCAGTCGCGTTTTTCCAAGACTGGCGTTTTTCCGCGATTGCAGAGTCGCGAAGCGCATAAGAAACATCAAGTCCAGAGTCGCGCAAGCACAAGCCCTGGTTCAAGCCCTGAGCGCCGCATCCGACGATTACAATTTTCTTGCCTTTGAGAGCGTTCACTCCGTCAGCGAATTCGTCTTTTGACATTGAGCGGCAGTGGCCGAGCTGCAAGCGAGCCTCGCGCCACGGAATTGAGTTAAAATAATTCTGACCCATTTTGAACTCCTAAAAAATTTCTCCTGTGATTTGTCATGCTGAACTCGTTTCAGCATCTACTCAAACTGATGAAGTAGACCCTGAAACAAGGCGCGGACGGCAACGATTGTCCACGGGTTCAGGGTGACGTAAATCAATTTTTCTACATTCTAGCAAGCGGGCAACGTTGCGTAAAGTGAAATAAAAGAAATTGACTGTTGCACGCTGCGCAATTAACAATTAAGAATGAAGAATTAAAAATTGATGAAAGCGCAACAAAGCAAGCGGAAGCTGCGCTTGGAGAAAATCTTACGCCGGACTGCTCGAAACTATCGGGAGTCTTTACAGTGGAATGTTCAACGAGAACATGGGCGCAGGGATAGGTGTTCTTGCATCTGAGAGCAGCTGGATTTTTAGTCATGCCGGTTAAATTATACCAATCTATATATATAGAATAGAAAAAAGAGACCCCTTGCCGCAAGATGACTGAGCGGCAAGGGGTCTTTGTCTGCAATCAGCGCCGCTATCTGCCGAGGACGGCGGCGAGCTGAGCTTTCAGGGAAGCGATTTTCTCCGCCTGCCGTGCAACTTCCGCATCTTTCTGCGCAATTAGCTTGTCATCCTCCGCTTTCTGTCGGGCGGCTCCCTCGCGGAGCGCATCCTGACGCTCGTAGTACTGCCATCTTTCATAGGTCATATACTCGTTCCTCCACCTCTGGTTCCTTTTCGCTGACTGTCTGCAAGGAGTTTTTCCAACTGAGCAATTTTTTCCGCCTGTTCCGCAATTACTTTCTCATCCTCCGCTTTCTGTCGGGCGGCTCCCTCGCGGAGCGCGTCCTGACGCTCGT
>CAZURC010000141.1:1209-3967 GCA_964623405.1 uncultured Treponema sp. | reverse complement strand
TTCACAGATTCTTCGCGTTGCTCAGAATGACAGGCATTCATAGATTCTTCGCGTTGCTCAGAATGACAGGCATTCATAGATTCTTCACGTTCGTTCAGAATGACTTCATTAAGAGATTCTTCGCTGTGCTCAGAATGACGCGTCTTGCAGTAAAAAATCCTCACAAGCAAGCCCGCGGCGATTCCGCAGACAAAGCACGATATGATTCTCACTGCGAGAAGCGCGCCGCCCAGTGCTGTGCTGTAGATTATCAGCTGCGGGTTGAGCAGGATAGAGCTCATCATGAATGCGGCGAGAAAATCATCCTTTATTCCTTTCCGCGAGAATGCCGCGCAGATTGGAATCGTTCCGTACATGCACAAAGGAGACGCGATGCCAAGCGCGCTTGCAAAAATCAGGCCGACAAGCCCCGGCACTTTCTGGCCTATTTTCTCAGCCGCAAGGTGAATCCAGTTCTTCGCAAAGACGCTCACACATGAGCCGATTACGATTCCAAGAACCCAGTACCAGAAAATCTGCCTGAGCTGCAGGTCAAAATAATACCAGAGATAAATTGTTTCGCGCTGGATGATTTCAAACATTTTAATCAACTGTCATTGCAATATTGCACTTGTCATTATCGGGCTTCCTGTCTGCCGACAGGCAGGTGACCCGATAATCTTTCAAATAAAAAGATTGCCGTACTAAGTACGGCAATGACACTACTTCAATTCTACAAGCCTGTAGTTCCTGTTTCCAAGACCGATTGACTCGGCCGCGTCAAGAGTATGAAGCCCGTTCCTTGACTCAATTCTCTCGCGGAGCGAGGCGGAATCTGGCGCCTGGTAAACGAGGTCAACTGCCGCCTGGTCAATTGCAAGCGGGTCAAGCGAAGCTAAGATGCCGATGTCGTGCATGTCAGGCTCGGCGGCGTTTCCGTCGCAGTCGCAGTCAACGCTCAGACGGTTCAGGACGTTGATGAACGCAATGTTCTTTCCGCCGTCCATGTAATTGCAGACACCTTTCGCCGCGTCAGCCATCGCTTCAAGGAATGAATCCTGGTCTCCCATGATTGTTCCAGAAGTGCGTGTTCCTCCTGAATGAATCAAGACTTTTCCGCTTTTGCTGGTTGAGCTTCCGCTTCCGAATCCAATCGAAAGGTTCTTGATTGCGCCGCCGAATCCCGCCATCGCATGGCCCTTGAAGTGTGAAATCACAAGATAAGAGTCGTAGTCCTTAAAATGTGTTCCGACATAGTCTTCTTTAAGCCGCAGTCCGCCGCTCACAGGGATGGCTTCGCTTCCATCCTCATCGAGCAAGTCGAAGTCCGCAATGTCCAGGAAGCCGTGGTCCTTCACAACCTGCTTGTGCATCGCATTTGACGCTCTGCTTCCGCCGTAAGCCGTGTTGCACTCGACAATAGTTCCGTTTACTTTCTGGACCGTGTCCTTGAGCAAAGCCGGACGCAGGTAGTTTGATGCAGGAGGCTCTCCCGTGCTGATTTTGACTCCGGTTTTTCCAGTTGCCGTCCAGCCAAGCGCGTTGTAAGCCTTGAGCATTGAGGCAGAGGAAATATCGCGGATAAAGTACACGACAGGAGCGCTCTCGTCATTTGTCTTGTGCGGAAGACTTGAAACATCAACCTGCTGGATTACAGATGTGTCGCTCTTTGTCGCAGAAGAAGACTTTGCAGACCGTCCTGCCGCAAAGGCGCAACCCGCAATAATTGCAAATGCGGCAGTGATTATCAGTATTTTTCTTTTCATGTTTATCTCCAAATTGCGGTCATTGAGCCTAGTCGAAATGACCTTTTCAATTAAAGTGGTTACTTCGCTACCGCTCGTGCGCAAGCGGGCGACAAGCTCAACCACCACGAGCTTTTACGCAAGTCTTGCGTTCTTCAGCGTTCTGTTCTCCCTAAGGCTCTTGAACGCCGCCCAGATTCCCCACAGTGCTGTGATGGAAACTGCCATCGCAACGCCCACTGTCCCAATTTCATGGAGCATGACTTGCGTGTCGGCAGGGTTCTTTAGCGCAGTCAGGAACGGGAACTGCCATGAAAGCTCGCCTGTAAAGACATGGTCAACTGCAAGCAGGAAGCTTCCGCCATAGAGCATGTTCTGCAGAACGTTCACTTTCTTTGTGAATGACTCAAGCTTCAGCTGTTTCTCTGAATCCTGAACTGTCTCCTTTGCGATTCTCTTTGAATACGCAAACTTTGCTGTGCTGATAACTACCGCCTCAGCGAGCGGAACCAAGAAACATGCCATAAGTTTCCCCCTAAAAATCCCAGCCATTGAGCTATGCCAGAATGGCTTTTTAATGTGAAGTGGCCGCTTCGCTGCGCTGCATGCGCAGGCGGGCGACATGCTCAGCCACACAGCTAATCAATATTTTCTGCACAGGTCAGAAAGCTCGCTATAGATTTCTCCAAACGGCTTTCCAGTTTCCCGCGCAATTCTCACAGCATCGTCGTACTCAGGCGCAGAGCGTCTGATTCCGCTTCCTGCCACAACTTTTGCCCTGAATTTTCCGTAGGGTGAGTCAAGCTCTAGTTCCCTGCGGTCAAGGACAGTGCGCTTCATCACGCTTCTTCTGATTCCGATTGTCGTTGTGTGCTTGAAGATTATGCTTTCCATTTTCTCCCGGTCGCTTTCTGTGCAAATCACGTTCAATAGATATGCCGGCCGGTTTTTCTTCATAAAGCAGGGAATGTAATGCACATCGCGCGCGCCGGCTGCAAGAAGCTCGTCCATAACAAAGCCAAGAGCCTGGCCTG
>CAZURC010000141.1:0-1109 GCA_964623405.1 uncultured Treponema sp. | reverse complement strand
TGTCGGAATGACCTGTCTTGGTGGTTACTTCGCTACGCTTCGTGCGCAAGCGGGCGACTAGCTCAACCGCCGCTTTGTTTACATTTTCTTCTATTATAAACGCACGCAGAATGCTTGGACGCGAATAAGCGCGTTTCCCGGCGCCGAGACCGATTCTCTTGATTTCAAAGCTTTCCGACAGAACTTTGTCCGTCATCACAGCCGCAACAAAAGCCGCTCCTGTCGGAGTGATGAACTCGCCCTTGTCAGAAATAAGATGAAGCGGGAGCGAGTATTCTTGCGCGATGCTCGCCACGGCAGGAACCGGAATCGGCAGAATCCCATGCTGGCATCTCACAGTTCCTGTTCCCTCGTTCATAAACGGAACATAGACTTTGCCTGGATTCAAGTTGTCAAAGCAGACCGAAAGCGCAATCACATCAACAATCGAGTCAATCGCGCCGACCTCATGGAAATGGACCTGCTCAAGAGGAAGCCCGTGCGCCTTGCTTTCCGCCTCCGCGATTATCTGGAAAATCTTGCGCGCAAGGCGCCGCGCGCCGTCAGTCATTTCTGTCTTGCCGATTATCTCAAGCACATCGTTCAGGTTCCTGTGCTCATGGTGATGATGCTCGTGATGATTTCCGTCATGTTGAGCGACAGCGAAACATCGCTTTGCAGATTCTTCGTTGCACTCAGAATGACGGTGATTCGCAGATTCTTCGCTTCGCTCTGAATGACAGACTTGTTGCTCTGAATGACGAAAAACGTCATGTTGAGGCGTAGCCGAAACATCTCTAAACAAATAGTCATACAAATCCTGCCAAGACGGATTTATGGAATCAATCAGATTTTCCTTGTAATCACGATTTTTGCCTTTTAAGTATTTTTCACGCTCTATCGCAGATTTCATGTCTGCAAAACATTCAAAATAAACAAGATTTTCACAGTTGTATTTAGCAGTAAAACCTTCCTTTGCATGGCTTTTATGTTCGTATATTCTCTTCTTTAGGTCGCTCGTAACACCAATGTACAATGTCGTTTTCGTCTTGTTTGTGACAATGTATATAAATCCCTTTGCATTTGTCACATCTTGTTTTTCTGTAAAAGGAAAATTAAGAGATTCTTCG
>CAZURC010000140.1:0-4103 GCA_964623405.1 uncultured Treponema sp. | reverse complement strand
TTCTTGCCGAGAGTGCATTTTCAATGTTTTCGGAATAACTTAAAATTAAGGTTAGGATAACAATAGATGGAGTTGTTTTGCTATGAGAAAATCAATTCTCGCTCTTTCAGTTTTCTTTGAGATTTCCGCAGTGCTTCCTTTCGCGGCCTATGCGCAGCGTACGCAGACTGCGGACTCAAAACATTCAGACAGCCAGCAGGAGAGCACAGAGACTGCTGACACAGAGAACGGGAACCCCAAGAAAGACGCGAAGCAATACTCGCTTTCTGTTGACGATGCGGTGGAGCTTGCGCGCAAGAACAACGTTTCAATACAAAGAAGCCAGATTACGCTTGAGGCGGCTCTGCGCGACAAGAATCACTCCTGGAACAGCGTGAGCCCTTCCTTGAGTGTTGGCGCGTCAAGCTCTGTTCCTGTTGACGCCTTGACTGGAGGCGACCAGGATTCTTCCTACTCGGCAAGATTTGGAATAAGCGCGACGGCTTCACTTTCGCTTTCTGCAAATCTCTATACGCAGATAAAGTCAGCCAAGCTTGCGTATGACCAGCAGCAAATCACTTTTGACGACGCGGTGAGGCAGATTGAGCTTAGCGTGCGGCAAAGCTATTACGGCTTGATTTATGAGAAAGAGAATATAAAGCTCCAGGAAGAAAATCTGCGGATTGCAAAGCAGCAGTACGAAAGCAACCTTGCTAAATACAACGCGGGCCGGCTGAGCGAGGTTGACGCTTTGAGCGCGGAAGTGAACTACAAGTCAAAGATTCCGACAGTGGAAAGCTCCCGCACAACCTATAAGAACGACATGGACTCATTCAAGCAGGTTCTAGGCCTTATGCTTTTTGATGAGGTTGAGCTTAACGGCTCGCTCGATGATTACCTTTATCTTGATGATATTTCCGTTGACCTTAGAAACGTGAAGTCGGCGGAGCTTGACCTGCTCAAGTCAAAAGTTGAGTCGGCGAAGAATTCTGTTTTGGACAAAAGGTTCAGCGCATTTGCTCCTAGCCTGAATGCTTCTTTGGGCTGGGGAGACTCGTACTGGTATCTTGGCTACAGCGGAGATAATAAGCCGGATGCGACAAAATCGGCAAGCGTCTCTTTGAGCGCGACAATTCCGCTTGACGGCGTTCTTCCGTGGTCATCAAGAAACGACGCGATTGACACTGCGAAAGACAGCGTGAAGGACTATGAACTTCAGTTTGACGACAAATTGAAGGATGTGAAGCGCAGCGTTGACGCTTCTGTGCGCTCGATAAAGCAGAGCCAGGAGGCAATCAGATACAAGCAGTCGAACGTGGATTTGGCGCAGAAAACCTATGATATGACGGAGGAAGCCTACAACCGTGGAACAAAGGACTTGCTCACGCTGCAGAATGCGAACAGCACTCTCTTGGAGGCGAAGGTCTCTCTGAACAACGAGATTCTGACGCTCGCAAGAAGCCTGATGAGCCTGGAATACACGATTGGGGCGGATTTTGGAAGCTTAACGGAGAAATAATATGAAAATACGTAAATCTTGGATTGTTGCGGCGGTTGCTGTGCTTGCGGTTGCGGCGGTTGCGGTTTATACAAACACAATCGGAAAGTCCTCTGCCTCGTCTGCCGCAAGGGGCGCAAGAGGGGCGGGCGGCGGAGCGACCGTTTCTGTGCGCACGATGACGACAGAAATCACAACTCTGCACGGCTATGTGAGCACAAGCGGCGAGGTGGAAAGCCAGAATTCTGTCTCTGTCTTCCCTGACATGGGAGGAAAAGTCCTCTCGACTTCCGTGATGCTCGGCTCCACTGTGAGCAAGAATGAGATAATCGCTTATGTTGATCCAAGCGAGCCTGGAACAAGCTACCGCTCAAGTCCTGTCTACGCGCCGATTTCGGGGAGCATAATCTCAACTCCGCTCAAGAACGGAACAAAAGTCACGACGAGCACAGCTGTTGCGATAATAGGCGACATAAGGAACTTGCAGGTTACAGCATATATTCCTGAGAGGTATGTTGCGGTTCTAAAAAAAGGATTGAAGGCGGAAATCACGGTTGAAGCGTATCCAGGAGTGATTTTTCCAGCGACTGTGAGCCGCGTCTCGCCGGTTGTTGACTCTGACACGCGCACAAAGCAGGTGATTTTGACTTTTGACGAGCGGGACGAGAGAATCAACGCGGGAATGTTCGCGAAAGTCAAGCTGTACACGCAGGATTTTTCGGGCTTTCCTGTGATGCCGAGCGACGCGCTTGTCCAGAACGGCGACGATTTTTTTGCATACGTTGTCAGAAGCGACAACACGGTTGCAAAAATGAAAGTCGAGAAAGGCGAGGCGGTTGACGGCTACGTCCAGATTCTAAGCGGCGTGAGCGCAGGCGACAAAGTTGTAATCCAGGGAATGACAAGCCTGGGCGACGGCTCGAAGATTCAGGATGTTGGAAGCAATTAAGGAAAAATATGTCAATATCAAAAAAAACACTTGAACATCCGGTTTTGACGCTGATTGTTTTTGCTTTGCTTGGAATCACCGGACTTTTCACGCTAAAGAACGTGGCGATAAGCTTGATGCCGGACGTGGACTCGCCTTACATAAATGTTCGCACAACGTACACAAACGCGGGTCCGGAATCTGTCGAGAAAAGCGTCACAAAGATTCTTGAGGGGCAGCTGATTTCGGTGAGCGGCCTCAAAACGATGACATCAACTTCGTCGGAAGGCTCGTCTTCAATCAGCTTGGAATTCAACTACGGAACTGACTTGGAAAGCGCGACAAACGACATCCGCGACAAAATCAGCCGTGTGACGCGAAATCTTCCGGACGACGCAGGCTCGCCATCGATTATGAAAATGGACGCGGACTCAATGCCGATTATGCGCATTGCTGTGCGCGGAAACCGCTCGAACGACGACCTAAAGCAGATTGCCGAGGATCAGATTGTTGACTTGCTTGAGCAGGTTGACGGAGTCGCCGAGGCGAGCGTGAACGGCGGAAGAACAAAAATCCTCCGTGTTGACATTTCGCAGAACCGCCTTGCCGCCTACGGACTTACAATGGCGACAGTTTCTTCCGCGCTTTCAAAGCAGAATCTGGAGCTTGGCGGCGGAAAAATCACTGAGGGAGATACTGACTACACTGTGCGCACGACAGGAGAGTTCTCCAGCGTTGAGGAAGTCGCCGACACGGTCATCACGACAATCAACAATTATGTTGTGCGCCTGCGCGACCTGGGCGACGTTTACATGGGATTTGCCGACAAGACGAGCGAAGTTTACATCAACGGCTTGCCTGGAATTTATGTCTCTGTCACAAAGCAGTCGGGAAAGAACACAGTCACAGTTGCAAAGGCGACGCGCGAGAAAATCACGGAAATTCAGGACTTGATGCCGAGCGACGTGGTTCTTGAGGTTGTTTCGGACGACTCTGAGTCAATCAACGACACAATCAACACGCTCTTGAATTCGGCTTACTCCGGCTTGCTTCTTGCGGTCTTGATTCTGTTCCTGTTTCTAAAGGCGATAAAGCCGACGCTGATTATCGCGATTTCAATTCCGCTTTCAATCATCATCACGCTTCTGGCGATGAATTTTGCTGGAATCACGCTGAACATGATGACTTTGACCGGCTTGATCTTAGGCGTTGGAATGATTGTTGACGCTTCAATCGTAATGATTGAGAACATCTACGTTTACCGCTCGCGCGGCGCAAAGCCGAAAATTGCGGCGGTTCTAGGCTCGCAGGAAATGCTGATGAGCGTAATTTCCGGAAACCTTACTACAATCTGCGTATTTTTGCCGTTCATTTTCTTCATCAAGGATTTGGGAATGACAGGTCAGATGTTCAAGGGAATCATTTTCACAGTCGTGATCGCGCTCGTTTCCTCGCTCTTTGTCGCGGTTTTCCTGGTTCCTGTTCTGGCGGGAAAATTCTTGCCGCTCACGAACAGGGCCGAGCATCCTGTGAAATTCAAGCCGCTTGCAAAGTTCTATGATTTGCTTGAGCTTCCGATGACCTGGCTCACAAAGGCTTACCGGCGCGGACTAACTTCTGCGATGAATCACCGCGCGGTGACTGTGATTGTCTGCTTTTCCGTTCTTGCGATGGCGATTTTATTGATTCCGACTTTGA
>CAZURC010000139.1:0-4128 GCA_964623405.1 uncultured Treponema sp. | reverse complement strand
CGGTGAGCTTTATGTGCTCCTCCTCGTTGATGTGCTTGATGTCCATCAAAAGCAGATCAGTCACGTCCATCAGCTTCTTGAATTTCTCGAACCATTCGCCTTCCTTTGTGAAAGGTCCGCCCGCCGTGTCGATGCAAGTGTTCACGCCCTCTTTTTTTGCGAGCGTGAAAAGCTCTAAGAGAAAATCAATCTGCAAAAGCGGCTCGCCGCCAGAGACCGTGATTCCGCCTTTTTTGCCCCAGTACGAGCGGCACGAAAGAGCTTCTTTTAGAACATCTTTCGCTTCCCAGGGCTTTCCGTCCTTCATAATCCAAGTGTCGGGATTGTGGCAGTATTTGCAGCGGAAGTTGCAGCCTGCGACAAACACGATAAAGCGCGAGCCAGGCCCGTCAACGCAGCCGAAACTTTCGAATGAGTGGATATATCCTTTCATAACTGTTTCCTCTGAAATTCTTTGCAATGATTGATCCTGTCGAAATCCTCATAAGACAAGTCATTTCGACAAACTCAATAACCTCAAATATCAAAAAAAACCGCCCCAGCTAAAACGATGGAGCGGCTCGTACTGTCTAATGTCATTCCCGTGTTTGACACGGGAATCTGTATCACCAAGAAGATTGTCGGGTCAAGCCCGACAATGACACATTGCTTGCCTTACAAGGACGCGTGGCAAGTGCGGGCGATAACATCGTCCTGCTGCTCCTTTGTAAGGTTGATAAAGCGTACTGCGTATCCAGAAACGCGGACTGTGAAGTTCGCATATTCCGGCTTCTCAGGATGAGCCTGGCAGTCCTTGAGCTTCTCAACTCCGAATACGTTGACGTTCAGGTGATGTGCGCCAGCGTGGCCTGAATCAGGTCCGATGTCAAAATATCCGTCGAGAACGTTCACGAGGTTGTCGATTCTTTCATTCTCATCGTGTCCAAGCGCGCTCGGGTTGATTGTCTGAGTGTTAGAAATTCCGTCCAAAGCGTACTCATAAGGAAGCTTAGCGACAGAGTTCAAAGACTTAATCAAGCCCTTTGTCTCCGCTCCGTAGCAAGGGTTAGCTCCCGGTGAGAACGGCTCGTGAGCCTTGCGTCCGTCAGGAAGAGCGCCTGTAGCCTTTCCATAGACAACGTTTGAAGTGATTGTAAGGATTGAAGTTGTAGGCTCCGCGTTGCGGTATGTCGGGTGCTTTCTGATCATTGTCATAAAGTCCTTCAGCAGCTGAACTGCGATTGCGTCTACGCGGTCATCATCCTGTCCGTAGCGAGGGAAGTCTCCTTCAACAACGAAGTCTTTTGCCAGGTTCTTGACAACTTCCTTTACAGCTCCAGTCTTCTTGTCCTTGACTTCAACGTCGCCGCGGATAACCTTGACTTTCGCGTATTTGATTGCGGAAAGCGAGTCAACAACGTGGCTGAATCCTGCGATTCCAGTAGCGAATGTTCTCTTGACATCTGTGTCCTCAAGAGCAAGCTCCTCGGCCTCGTAGTAATATTTGTCGTGCATATAGTGGATTGCGTTCAAAGAGTTCACATAGATGTCAGCAAGCCACTCGAGCATCTGCTTGTATTTCGCGACAACTTCCTTGTAGTTTGAAGCGTCAAGAACATCAGCTGTGATTGGCTGGTAAGCAGGTCCGACCTGAACGCCTGGTGTAAGTCCGTCCGGCTCGTCGCGTCCGCCGTTGATAGCGTAAAGCAATGCTTTTGCGAGGTTCGCGCGTGCTCCGAAGAACTGCATCTCTTTTCCTGTCTGTGTCGCAGAAACGCAGCAGCAGATTGAGTAGTCATCTCCCCATACAGGGCGCATAACATCATCATTCTCGTACTGGATTGAAGATGTGTCGATAGAAATCTTCGCGGCATAGCGGCGGAAGCTTTCTGGAAGTCTCTTTGAGTAGAGAACTGTCATGTTCGGCTCTGGAGCCGGTCCCATGTTCTCAAGTGTGTGGAGGAAGCGGAAGTCGTTCTTTGTGACCATTGAGCGTCCGTCCTGTCCGAGTCCGCCGACTTCGAGAGTAGCCCAGATTGGATCTCCTGAGAACAAGTTGTTGTATGACTCTATGCGGGCGAAGCGAACCATGCGGAACTTCATTACAAGATGGTCGATGAGCTCCTGAGCCTGCTCTTCTGTGATAATGCCAGCCTTTAAGTCACGGTTGATATAGATGTCAAGGAATGTTGAGACACGTCCGACAGACATTGCGGCTCCGTTCTGTGTCTTTACAGCGCCGAGATAGCCAAAGTAGAGCCACTGCACGGCCTCTTTTGCTGTTGTAGCAGGCTTTGAAATATCAAATCCGTAAAGGGCTGCCATTTCTTTAAGACCTTTAAGAGCCTTGATCTGCTCAGCGACTTCTTCCTTGAGGCGGATTACTTCCTCTGTCATTGTGCCGTCGCCAATGTTAGCCTTGTCGGCTTCCTTGCATTTGATAAGATAGTCGATTCCGTAAAGAGCGACGCGGCGGTAATCTCCAACGATACGTCCGCGTCCATAAGTATCCGGCAAACCTGTCAGGATATGTGAGCGGCGTACTGCGCGGATTTCTGGAGTATAGACTTCAAATACAGCGTCAGAGTGTGTCTTATGGTATTCTGTAAAGATTTTGTGCAGCTCTGGATTTGGCTTGTAGCCATACATCTCGCATGACTCCTCAGCCATTTTGATTCCGCCGAAAGGCATGAATGCTCTTTTGAGAGGCTTGTCTGTCTGAAGTCCTACAACCTGCTCAAGGTCTTTTAGCGCTGGGTCAATGTAACCAGCAGGATGAGAGGTAAGCCCTGTAACAATATCTGTGTCCATGTCGAGGACACCAGATCTTTCTTTTCCGTCTAGTCCGATTGATTTCTTGTTGTGTTCAGCTTTCTGAAGCTCCTGCAGCTTAGCAAACAGTTTGTTTGTTGCTTCTGTAGGTCCAGCGAGGAATTTTTCATCGCCATCGTAAGGTGTGTAGTTGTTCTGGATAAAGTCACGAACATTGACTTCTTCTTTCCAAAGGCGTCCCTTGAAACCGTCCCAAGCTTCTGCCATTTTGAATCTCCTTATAACTTGCATATTATTGGAGACTTAGAAATTTGACGCTTGAAGACACCTAAATTAACCTGCATATATATCATAAAGATACAACGAGGATATTTACCAAAGGCTGCCATGGCGACAGAAAAGTGGCTTATAATTATTAGTGTTTCCAAAACAGCAGTTATTACCAAGGCTCGTATTTATGCAAGCAAAATTGTATAAACTTATTCAGTCAACTGAATGTTGGCTGAATTCTGTTTCAGTGTTTTTATACTAATAAAAAAAACTGTTAAGTTCAACAAGTAATAGCGGTTTAACAGACTTTTATCATAAAACAAACACAATATTTAGTGTTAGTTTTATGAGATTTTGTAGAAGTCTGCGTATTTCTTGTTACTTGAAAAGGGCCTCAAGGTTTTCCTTTGGAACTAATCCAATGGATGTTTTTTCAACCTTGCCGTCTTTAAAGAGCATTACGGTCGGAATGCTTAGGATTCCGTATTCACGTGAAAGCTCTTCCTGCTCATCGACATTTACTTTGCCGACTTTTACTTTTCCTGTATTCTCTTCTGCAATTTGCGCAATAGTTGGAGCAAGCATTTTGCACGGACCGCACCAGCTTGCCCAAAAATCAACTAATACCGGCAATTCTGAATCTAAAACTTCTTTTTTGAAGTTGTCCTTTGTTAGGGTGATTTCCATATTCGCCTCCAATATTTAAAATTAATTGCAGTTATTCTTGTCACTCTATGGACAATGCGGTGATTGAGTAGCGAAGCGTATCGCCCGTAGGCACGAGCGTATCGAAATCACCAGAAGCTGCGGAGTTGCTGAAGAGGTGGTTTCGATGACTCAACCATCACCTGCCATAAAAATAAACAAGAAAAGATAAAATGAAAAGTGAAAATATTGTTATGAATATAAAAGGGAAAAAGCATCTTAAAAAGATTTCTTTTTCCCTTTTATTGTGTTAAGACTTGGTTGTGTGTTACTTATTCTATGCGAAAATCGGGCGCACGCTGATTACTGATTCAGTGTTTTCCATCGCCTTGATTGTGTCGTCGCTCACTTTTCCGTCAACGTCAATCATTGCGTAGGCGATGTCGCCGCGGCTCTGGTCGA
>CAZURC010000138.1:0-4135 GCA_964623405.1 uncultured Treponema sp. | reverse complement strand
AGCGTGTCGCACCGCGTTGTGTAGACTGTGAGCTTTGTGTCAGTCGCTTTTCCGTCCTTGTCAGCTACGGCAAAGTCAACTTCCGCGCCCTCGCTCCGTCCAATCCAGTTCCGCTGCATCGCCTTTACGCTTTCAGGCCAGTCAAGCTCGTCCAAATCTTCCAAAAGCCGGTCAGCGTAGGCCGTAATCTTCAAAATCCACTGTCTGATTACTTTGTGAGTAACCTGCGCGCCGCACCGTTCGCAGTGTCCTTCCTTTACTTCCTCGTTCGCAAGTCCTGTAAGGCAGGAAGGACACCAGTTGATTGGAGTCTGCGCCTCGTAGGCAAGCCCGCGCTTGTAAAGCTGGAGGAAAATCCACTGCGTCCATTTGTAATAGTCAGGCTGGCAAGTGATAACCTCGCGGTCCCAGTCGTAGCTGAATCCAAGAGCCTTAATCTGCTCTGTGAAGTGGTCAATGTTCTTAAAAGTCGTTTCCGCCGGATGAGTTCCAGTTTTTATAGCGTAGTTCTCTGCTGGAAGCCCGAACGCGTCGTATCCCATCGGATGAAGCACGTTGTAGCCGTTCATGCGCAGGTAGCGCGAGTAAATGTCAGTCGCCGTGTAGCCTTCAGGATGCCCAACGTGAAGTCCCGCTCCGCTCGGATACGGGAACATATCGAGAACATAACGCCGCTTGTCTTTTGGATAAGAGTTGTCTTCAACTGCTTTGAAAGTCTTGTTTTCTTCCCAGTATTTCTGCCATTTTGCTTCAATGTTCTTGAATGGATACATCTTAAAACCTCTTGAAAAAATGCACGTCATGTTGAGGCGAAGCCGAAACATCTGTTAGAGATTCTTCGCTCTGCCTGTCGGCAGACAGGTACGCTCAGAATGACGTTTTGAAATGCGCTAAGAATTGTATCACTTTGCGGATTTATTGGGAATTAGCGGAGTCTAGAACGGATTTTCGTCAAAGTCCTCTCCGAATTCCTCTCTCATTATTTCACGTGCTTCTATATCGCCTTCTACAGCCGCATCGTAAATGTCCTCGTAGTCATTGCCGTAGAAAGAAAATCTTGATGCGTCATAGCTTTGCTTCTTGTCCTGCTCAGAGTCAGGGCTGTCTGTGCCAAAAAGAAAATTAAAGATTCCCATAAGAGCGCCTCCGCTTTGTTAAGGATATTCATATTATAACACAGAGTTGACGTTGAAAGTTAGAAGTTTGAAGTTTTACTGCTAATTCGCTGTTTTCTTATAGTTTAGAATTGTCTTGATAGCCTGATTATCGTTATGGAGGTTTTATATGACAATAAGCAAACTTTATGAGAATGCCAGAGAGCAGTATGCAGAGCTTGGAATTGACACAGACTCTGCCTTGAGAACGCTGAAGAAAACTCCTGTTTCAATGCATTGCTGGCAGGGAGATGATGTCGGCGGATTTGAGCATGAAGGCGCATCTCTTGGCGGCGGTGACGGTATTCAAGTTACTGGAAATTATCCGGGAAAAGCGAGAACTCTGCCGGAGCTTCGCGCTGACATACAAAAAGTTTTTACTCTTGTTCCAGGCGCGAACAGGCTGAATCTCCATGCAAGCTATGCGGACTTTTCTGAGACTGGATTTGCGGACCGCGATGCTCTTGAGCCAAAGCATTTTGCAAGCTGGATTGCCTGGGCGATGGAGCAGAATGTTCCGCTTGACTTTAACTCAACTTTCTTCTCACATCCAAAGGCAGGGGGGCTTACGCTTTCTTCAAAGGACAAGGGAATCCGTGATTTCTGGATTGAACATGCGAAAAGATGCCGCGAGATTGGCGCGGGATTCGGCAAAATCCAGGGAAGCCCTTGTATTCACAATATATGGGTTGCGGACGGAATGAAGGATTTGCCTGCGAACAGAGGCGCATACCGCAAGATTCTTGAGAAGTCGCTTGATGATATTCTTTCTGTAAGCTACAGCAAGAATTTTATCCGCGACTGCGTTGAGTCAAAGGTGTTTGGAATCGGGACAGAAAGCTATGTCGTCGGCTCGCATGAGTTCTACATGGGCTACGCCGTAAGCCGCAATATGATGATTACGCTTGACATGGGGCACTTCCATCCGACAGAGAATGTTGCGGACAAGATTTCTTCTATGCTTCTGTTTGTTCCTGAGATTATGTTCCATTTGTCGCGCGGAGTAAGATGGGACAGCGATCACGTTACAATCCTGAACGATGATCTTAAGATGATTGGCGAGGAAGTCGCGCGTACCGGCGAGCTTGACAGAATTCATCTTGGAACAGACTTCTTTGACGGCTCTATAAATAGAATAGGAGCCTGGGCTTTGGGAACGCGGGCGTGCAAGAAAGCTCTCCTTTACGGGCTTCTGCAGAATTCATCGCAGCTTGCGAGGTACGAGGACGAAGGCAACTATTTTGCCCGTCTTGCGCTTTTTGAGCGGTACAGGACTCTTCCGTTCGGAGCTGTGTGGGACTATTTCTGCGAGAGCGAGAATGTTCCGCCGGACAGCAAACTGATTGATGTTGTGATGGACTACGAGAACTCAGTTACTTCAAAGAGGAAATAGACTTATGAGAGAAGAAGCGTTTAGAATGAAGCTCAAGCCGGGGTTCGCTGATGAGTACAAGCGCCGCCATGACACAATATGGCCGGAGCTTAAAAGGGCAATATCTGAGAGCGGGGTCTATGACTATTCAATCTATCTTGACGAGGAGACTTTGTCGCTCTTTGCTGTGCAGAAAGTGCGCAACGGAGGGAATCCTGATGCTCAGAAAGAGATGGAGATTGTCCGTAAATGGTGGAATATGATGGCGGACATAATGGAAGTGAATCCGGATAACTCTCCGGTCTGTGTGAGCCTGCGCCAGATGTTCCATATGGACTGATATTCCGCCCGCAGCTAAGAACTGAGGTTCCCGCGCTTATTGTCTTATGCAGACAGAAAGCGCGGGATTTTTTTTACAAAAAAAGATTGCCGGAGCAAGTCCAGCAATCTTTTTGCCGCGAGTTTTGGACGGACACTGTTTTTTAGTCTTTAAAAGCGTTCAGCCTCATCATCTCTACGCCGGCAAGAAGCGTGATTCCGATACCGTGAGTGTTGTTCAGCTGCGGGAGCAGATGCTCGCTGTAGTATGTCGGGTTGAATGCGAACTCGCTTCCGCGGCAGACACCGTAAAGATTTCCCCTGTAGTCAATCGAGGTTCTCTCAAGCGCATTCCATGCCTTCATAGCGGCTTTCCGGTAGAGAGAGTCCTTGTCGTTAATCCAGCCGTTTATGATTCCTCTGCTGAATGCGCAGATGAACATTGATGTGCATGAGGATTCCTCGTAGCTTTCCGGCATGTCAAGCACCTGATGCCACATTCCGTTCTCATCCTGCACGCTCAAATATCCCTCTGCAAGCTCTCTAAAGAACTCAAGCAGCTCCGGCCTCATCTTGTGGTTTTCCGGCAGGACTAAAAGAAGCTCGCTTAAAGAGAATATTGTCCAGCCGTTTCCTCTTCCCCACGGAACGCCGGTGTTCATGTTGCGGCTAAAGTCAAAGACATGCGCCATAAGCTTTTTCTCCGGCATATAAAGGCGCTTCTTGAATCCTATGAACTGTCTTGCCGCATCGTCCAGAATCGACTCGTCGTCCTTGAATCTCGCATAGCGGCACAGGAACGGAACACTCATATAAAGGTCGTCAGCCCACATTGTTCCGTTATGGAATTTGTGCATCATCTGCTTGCGGAAGAATGTTCCGTCCTCAAGCCTTGCCTGCTTTGTGCGGATGTAGTTTCCCACATAGTCAGCAATCGGAGCGTAATTTCCTATCGCGCAGTCCTTTGAGACTTCCAGCATCAGGGAGCCAAAAGAGCCGCAGTCATCAAGGCTATCTATTGAAGAAAGAAGGTGATGGACACAAGTCGCGCCTCCAAAATGGTCACGGTCAAAGAGCGCATAGTCCAGTGTAGCGACGGCTTTTTTTACATGCTCCTCTACATAGCTCTTTATCGCGCTGTCGCAGAATAGCCGCGCAGTCTCTATCAAGCCGTAGAGAGTCACTCCGAGAGGATAGTCCCAGTGCCCCCATAGCGCGTTCTCGTTGTAAAGCCGTACCCAGCCTCCAGGCATATCAAGATGCCACCATGTCTTCTCATCGTCTATCCCTG
>CAZURC010000137.1:0-4336 GCA_964623405.1 uncultured Treponema sp. | reverse complement strand
TATTTTCAGACTGTTTTTTAATCGTACAGTTATAAGTCATTTTTTGCCTCCGTTTCCTATTCCGGCTTCTTTTAGAATGTCATCAGCGAATTTTCCCAAATCTGTGTTTCCGTGCACAGGAACAACGACAGGTCGCTGGTTTCCTTCCTTTACAAAAACATGGTTCGAACCGCAGACTCTGTCAAGTTTCCAACCGTGCTTCTTAAGAATTTTAATCACTTGCTTCGCTGTCATTCCCATAAGAAGAATATACAACATAAAAGTTGCACCGTCAAATGATTTTTACAAGGAGCCAGTCCTTCAAAATGCGTTGTGGAAGTTCCAGCAAGCGAAGTCGAGCTTTACAAGACGAGCGAAAGCGTGGATGTGAGCTTGAATGTATAACAACAAATGAATGTCTATGCTGTTGAATCAGTATAGATTTCTCTTGTCATCAGAAAATTTGTATGCTATCTTTTTATATAGATGGAGGTTAGTATGTTTGAATTTGATACAGTCCTAAAAAACAATACTTTAACTCTGTCTCGTGACATAAGTTTTGATGACAATACGGAAGTTCACATCACAATATCAGCAATTCCAGAAACAAAAGGTAAGCCTAATTTTGCAGCTCTTGACGAAATCTTTGGGGGTTTAAGTCATGATGAAGCGGAAAAGATCAGAACCAACCGAATGAATTTGAGGAGTAGCAAATGATTTATCTTCTTGATACAAATATCATCAGTTTGAAATCGCTTCACTCGGTCTTGAAAGTAATATGCCTGTAGTATCGTGCAATATAAAACATCTCGGTCTTGTTTCAAACTTGAAAGTAGTTGACTGGAACTAACCTAGAATGATAACGACTCTCTGTGATTTTTATACAATAATAAAATTTATCGAATCTTTTATAAGAACGGACAGCACTGTTGATTCTTTCCCTTAAAAATGCTATTATCATTCTCACTGTTTAGCACCCTCTAAGCAGCACATAACTTTGAAAATCAAGTAACAGTATCTGCGCGGCTTGTGGATATTTAAACTTGATGATTTTTTAGGAGCATTATAATGGCTACAAAAAGAGGTCCTCGTTTTAAGGAATGCAGAAGACTTGGTGTTAATGTTTGTGGACACCCAAAGGCTATGGACAGAGCAGGGGCGCCGGCTTTTAAGAAGACTAAGAAGACATCTGACTACGGTCTTCATCTTCTTGAGAAGCAGAAGGTCAAGGCTTACTACGGTATTCTTGAGCGCCAGCTTCGCCGCTACTTTGAGCTTGCGACAAAATCTTCTGAGATGACTGGTGTTGCATTGCTTGTGAGCCTTGAGACTCGTCTTGACAATCTTGTTTACCGCCTTGGATTCGCGAACTCTATCCGCATGGCGCGCCAGATGGTAAGCCACCGCCATATTGAAGTTGACGGAAAGAAAATCAACATTCCTTCTTACGCTGTGAAGATTGGACAGGTGATTTCTCTTACAGAAAAATCACAGAAGAGCGAGCAGTTCAAGAAAACATGGCTTTCTGACAGCAAGGCCAAGCTTGACTACCTTGAGCGCGATGAGGAGAAATTCTCTGGAAAGCTTACACGTCTTCCGCTCCGCGCTGAGATTCCTGTTCAAATTAATGAGCAGATGGTAGTAGAGTACTACTCTAAGTAGTTTTCTTACGTCAGCTTTTACAACCGCTGGGTTTTCCGGCGGTTTTTTTTATTTATCACTAAACATTGAATTTTTCTTTTCCGATACTTAAAGAGATGAGAAAATGTTGGGCTTTAGCAGCTGTTCTGCTTTTCTTTCTCTTGCCTCTTAGTGCCAAAAACATCAACTTTCAGATTGTTCAGAATGGCTCTGGAAGTGATGATGTGTTTGCCATGTCGTATCTTTTTGAGCAGGCGCTTTCTGACTTTTTTTTTGAGAGCGGCCATATTGTTACGAATTCGTCTGTCTATATAAGGACAGATGACGGGGCGGACAAGACAGAACTGCAGCGTGTTCTTGTGGAGACTGTTCTTGGAAGCATGGATGTGCTTGTCCGTGTCCAAGTGAACTATGATGCCGGAAGAACTCAAAGCCCTTCATCTTTTAATCTGGATTCTATAAAAGATGTGAGCTGGAGCAACTACAATGCAAAGACTGGAAAATATTTTTCCGGAGGCTCAATGGAAGTTGGCAATGTTGACAGCTCCAGCAACAATGAATCCGGTGTCTACAGCTTTGCAAGCCTTGTGGCATCTAAAATCAGTTCTACGCTGAAGAACTCAAAATAAAGAGGGGACTTATGAAAAAAACTATTTCATTTATTCTTGCCGTGTTCGCTGTAGCCGTTCTTTCGGCAGCCGCAAGGCCTTCGCTTGACGGCCGCGCTGTTGTCGCAGATGACGGTGAAATGCCGAACGGTCTGTTCGCAAAAACGATAGGATATTTGCCGGGAGACAGCGTTACTGTGACTAATCCCGCGAACGGCAGTTCTGTGGATGTTCTTGTTTTGGGTTCCATTGATGCTAGCGAGGGTGTTGCGATTCTTCTTTCTCCTCAGTCCGCTGACCGACTTGGCATTCAGAAAGATGCGAATGTGCAGGTGAAGATTACAAAACGGACTGGCAGTCTTGACGAGAATGTCTCTGGCACTGCGGTTCTTGAGCAGGATGATAGTGTAATCGACTATACAGAAACTGAAAGCCTGGAAGATGAAAACGTGCTTGCGGAAGAGGGTGAGGCAGAAAATACTGATGATGAATACGCTGGCGCTGATGATGCTCCGGCTGTTCCTGCTGATGAAGTGGCCGACGGTACGGAAGAAGGGGAACCCGATAATTATATAGAAGAAGACGATAACGGCAGCGTTCTTGCTGAGAGTGTGGAAGAGACAGTTCCTGTCTCAGAGCCAGAGCCTGTGCTGGAGAATGTTCCTGCTGAGGACTTGGCCGCCGCTGAGCTTGAGAGCGCTTCTGATGAGGAGCTGGTCGCATCGGAGACTGTGCCATCTCTAGAGAATGAAAGCGCTGCTGGAGACGAAGAGACTGTGGCGGAAATTCCTGAGAGTCATGAGACAGTAGAGGACGAGGTGCTCCCTCCTGCCGTTGCTGAGACTCCTGTAGAGCCTGCCGCTTCTGTGATTGATGATGGCGTTGCTGAGGCGGATGACAATAATGAGGAGCTTTTTGCAGAGAATGCTCCGGAGCTTGTTGCGGATAATGCCAGCGAGAGCGATGATATTGGAGATATTGAAAACGGAGAGGGTGACGTTGTGTCGGCTGATGCCGCTGATGAGGAGGCTTCTGCTGAGTATGCGCCGATTGTCCTTGTTCCTTCTGAGCCATATCCGCCGGAAAGCCTGGAAGATAACAGCTCTGAGAATAAAAGCGAAGAGAATGTTGGTGTTGCTTCCGCAGAGGAGAATGGCGCTTCCGTAGGTGTGCAGGATTCTGATGAGCCTGAGCAAAATGCAAGTATTATCTCGCACAGTGACAGCGCAGAAACAAATGCTGAAGAGAGCGCTCTTTCGGATGAAAGAAAGATTAATGAGTATGTAAAAAGCGAGAATGAGCTTGAGAGGGGCAAGTATTATCTTCAGATTGCGTCTTTAAGCAAGAAGGAGAACATTGTCAGGGTGCTTGATAAATATGCAGGCAAGTATCCTGTTGCGCTGGTAAGGCTTGAAAGCGGTGTCTACAGAATTCTTATAGGACCTCTTTCCGTTGATGAGTACGGCATGATAAAAGAGCGCTTTGTTTCATACGGTTACAAGGACGCTTTCTTGAGAAAGATAAAATAGCGATAGGCAGCGGCATCCGCTATTTTGGGCGGATGCTTTTTTTTGCGCACTGCGTTATTGCATATTGCAGAGTGACTTTGCAGATGACGTGTTGACGGTTTATTCTTTTTGCTATATATTGAAGCCGAAAATATCGGGGGTGCACCGGTTTCGACGACTGTGAATAATGCACTTACTGCATGTGGGAGTGAAGGTTCCCTAAACTGACAAAAAAATAACTGCAATTTTCGAAAGAAAAGAAGAGGAAGTCGTTGAGGCTTCTTCTGCAGAAGCTCTCGCTGCTTAAGTCAGTGAGACGGAACTCTTGGGGCGCTGTTCCTAGCTTTAGGATGTTCTGTTACTAACAGGAACTTGCCGCATGCTGTTCTGGCCTAGCTTGCGGGACATTTTGGCTGGATACGGATAAGACGCTTGTTATGCTGCTACCTTGTCCCGACAAACACCTCGCATAACTAAACATGTAGATGTATTTGGATTACACTTTCGGACGGGGGTTCAATTCCCCCCATCTCCAGTTATTTTGCAAGCCGCGGATTTATTTTCCGTGGTTTTTTATTTTTCTAATAGATACATGGTTTT
>CAZURC010000136.1:0-4339 GCA_964623405.1 uncultured Treponema sp. | reverse complement strand
GTGAGCGCGGTTCTGGCATTCGTGCGGACGCTCGTTTTCCAGGTTGCATGCATTTTGCTTTTCCCTGTGATTTTCGGCGCGGACGGAATATGGATGGCGTCTCCTGCGTCAGAGATTCTGTGCGCTGTCTTGACAGTTGTTTGTCTTGCTGTTTTCAGGAAGCGATATAGATACTAGGAAGGAGAGCTAGTCAGGGATATATCTTGCGCGGTTGCGGTCGGTCTCAAATACATCAACCTTTGTTATCTTTGTACCAGACTCAGACCGTGCGGATAAGTCTATTCCCTCTTGCCTCATAATTTCTACAAGCTTGCCGTAAATATAAACGGCAATCCGCTCTGCGCTAGGGTTCTGGTCAAATTCCTCTATGTCGTTCAGGTTTGTGTGGTCGAGTCCGGCAAGAGCTTTTTTTAGCGCGGCCTTGAGCACAGAGAAGTCAAGCAGCATTCCGCCTGAGTCCAGTTTTCTGCCTTGTACATGGACAAACACCTTGTAGTTATGGCCGTGCAGGTTCTCGCATTTTCCGTGATAATCTCTTAGAAAATGAGCCGCCGCGAAGTCGTCTTCAACACGTACCTCAAACATTTTCTTTCCCCTGCTCATCCTTGCCGTAGGACTGTATCCAGCGGATTATAGGATCTCTCCAGTCGTCTGCGGCCGTTCCTTCCAGCAGGAACCTTTCATACATGAATGAGATATATTCCTTTATCTGAGAGGCGTCCTCAGGCTTTACTGTTTCTGCGGTCAGGAACATATCGTTTATAAAGTTCGTGGCATCGTTGGGCGTGAAGAGTGAGGGAAAAAGCTTTGTTGTCATGTAAAGCGCAGCCGGTATGCAGTTTACAGAGTGCTGCTTCATGTAGAGCACAGACTCTGCAATTTCAACTGACTCGTTGTACATCTCTGTGCTTTTCCGAAAGCACTCTGCATCGCTCATCTTGAAATCCTTGAACTGCTTTTTAAAGTAGCTCTCGGCGAGCGTTATTATGGCTATATGCAGGCTAGGGACACAAAGCAGGTGAGGGTCAAATGTGTGTATTACACGGAAATGGAAATTCTCCCTGTAGTCAGGGCGCTCTGTTGTGGAGAGAGTCACCTTGTACATTCTTCCAGCCTCGCTGTAGGTTTTTGTGAGCGCGGAGAACCAGCCGTTGCAGACAGGGGCGGCCCGCTTTATCCCGTAACGATGGAGGAACATTGACAGCGGACGCAGAAAAAGATTTACAAAGCCCATGTAAACATTGACTTTTGACGGTGTAAAGGGAATTTTCTTGTCCAGAGGCGAGTCCACATGCACAATTGGAATATGGTAGAATCCCCATTTCTCAAGGAACTGGATTCCAAGATAGTTCTTTATGACTGTTCCCAGAAATTTCCAGGAGACCTTTGCTGTCCTGAAAGACCATAGCAGCCTGAAGTATGGATACTTCCCGCTGTATGCGCTCAAGGGGCGCTCTGCAAACTTCTTGTCCCGTCTTTCCTTTCTTGTGAGCTTTTCATTAGCCATTGAATACTTCCTTTGCGATAGCGACCGACTGCATGGCGTCCTTTGCGTAGTAGTCTGCGCCTATCTTCGCCGCGTAGTCCGCGGTGAGCACGGCTCCGCCAACCATAATCTTAACAGATTTGCTCTTTTCTTTTAAGGCGGAGCGCAGAGAAATAATAGTTTTTTCCATATTGGCGACAGTTGTTGTCATCAGCGCGCTCAGGCCTACAAGCTTTATGTTGTTTTCAAGAACCGTGTCGATTATCTTTTCCGCTGGAACATTCTTTCCCAAATCAATCACTGTAAAGCCGTAGTTCTCAAGCATCGCCTTTACAATGTTCTTCCCTATGTCGTGTATGTCGCCGAATACCGTTGCGATTACGATTGTTCCTTTTGACTCTTCCTCAGTCCCGCTTTCCTTTAGGAAAGCCTTTATCACCTCAAACGCATTGCTAACGGTTTCTGCGCTTAAGAGAAGCTGAGGAAGAAATTTAACTCCTTTCTCAAAGTCTTTTCCAACCATGTCAAGAGCTGGAACTATGCAACGGTCTATTATGGATACAGGCTTCTCGCCGCTGTCCAGCATGAGCCTTGTCTCTGACTGCGAGCTGTCCTTGAATCCCTTGTATATTATGTCTATGAGCTTTTTCTCATCCTCGCTCAAGTCCTGGGGAAGAGAGGAATACTGAGCCTTTGGCGCGGCTACGCTCTGTGCTGTCTTTGTTGTCGCTGCGCCTTGAGTGGCTGCGAGCTGCTCGGCGGTTATTCCGTACACGGGGGCGGATGTTCCTGTGTATTTTTGAATATAGTCAAGGCAGTTCTCGTCATAGTTTGCCAGGGCGCGGTAGCCGTAATAGGTTTCCATCATCGGCTGGCTCAGCGGATTTATTATGCATGCGCTTAAGCCTGAGTAAAGCGCCATTGCGAAGAATCGTGAATTAACAATATCGCGGCGCGGGAGGCCAAAGCTTATGTTTGAGACCCCGAGAATAAATTTAAGACCGTCCTTGCCGAACTCGTCTTTAAGCAGTGTGATTGCCCTGCATGTCTCCAAAGCTTCCTTTTGCTGCGAGCTTACTGTAAGTGTGAGAGTATCAATCAAGATGTCTCTTGTCGCGATTCCGTACTTATGCGCCTCGCTTATGATTTTTCTTGCGACTGCGGCTCTTCCTTCCGCTGTGGGCGCGATTCCGTTCTCGTCTATGCACAAGGCTACGATTGAGCCTCCGTAGTGCTTTACCAGAGGAAACACCTTGTCCATCACGTCCTGCCGGCCGTTCACGGAGTTGATGAGAGCCTTCCCGTTGTAGTACCGCAAGGCTTTCTCTATGACATGCGGCTCTGAGGAGTCTATCTGGAGCGGAGTTGAAAAAGCGCTCTGGATTGTTTTCACGGCGTCAACCATTGTGCCCGCCTCGTCAATTCCTGGAAGCCCCACATTCACGTCAAGAATCTGCGCTCCGGCATTTATCTGGCTTTCCGCCTCCTCAAGCACAAAAATCATGTCATGAGAGAGAAGCGCGGCTTTTACTTTCTTCTTTCCTGTAGGGTTTATTCTTTCTCCTACAATCATTGGGCCCGCGCTTCCGCCAATCTGGACTGTGCGGTTGTATGAGCAGATAAAGGTAGAGTCCTCTTCACTTAAGTGCTCCGCCTTTACAGGTCCTGCCGCCTCAACTGAGTCTATAAGAGCCTTTATATGCAAGGGAGTTGTTCCGCAGCATCCTCCCTGGACAGCCGCTCCTCGCATACGGTTACGCAGCTGGCTTTCGGCGAACGGCTCCGGCTTTACAAGGAACACTGTCTTTCCATTCTGCACAACAGGGATTCCCGCGTTTACCTGCACAATGACCGGCGTGTGGGAGTATTTTAGGAAGTCAGAGGCAAGCTTCTCCCCGTCCTCAAGGGAGCCTCCGCAGTTGAATCCAAGCACGTTCACATGCAGAGCCTCAAGGTAGGTTACGACAGTCTGCACGTCCGCCCCTGTAAGCGTGCGCAGGTTTTTCTGGAATGTCATGGACGCTATGATTGGAAGGCGCGTGTTCTCCTTTACTGCGAGAACAGCCGCCTTTACCTCGTGCAAGTCCGCCATTGTCTCTATCAGTGCGACATCATATCCTAGCTTTTCCGCAAGAATTGCAGTCTCCTTGTAGTTCTCATAAGCCTCGTCAAAAGTAAGATCCCCCATGGGCTCAAGAAGCTTTCCTAGCTGGGACGTGTTCCAGGCGGCAAAGTGCGGGCGGTTTATTCCCTGGGATTCTATGTCGTCAATCGCTTCCCTCATGATTTTTATTGAGGCCGTAAGGTATTCTTCTGTTGTATAGCGGGCATCCTTTAGCTTTAGGGGCAGGGCTCCGAACGTGTTTGAGGTGAGCACATTTGATCCTGAGCGCAAGTACATTGTGTGGATATTCTTTATGATGTGCGGATGCTCAATTGAAACATCCTCCGGAATCCCGTAATCCTTTACACCGGAGGCTTGTATCATTGTGCCGATAGCTCCGTCCATAAATACAGGAAGCCCCTTTGCCTGCTGTTCCTCAAGGAATTCTACAAAAGTCTTTTTCTTCATATTTTTCGTTTATTTTAATGCATTGTTAAGAGCCGTTCAATTACGCAAGGCCGTTAACCTTTGCGCCATCAAGTCGCATGGTCTGCGCTTTCAGTTGGTTTTCGCAGTGTGTGCGGCTCTCGGCAAAACCCGTCCGTAAAAATCATGAAAAAAATGATTTTTCGGCCGGAACTTGCCTACGCCGCACACTACGGAGATTCATCTGGAGCGCAGACCATGCGGTCTTGTAGAAGTGAGTGCTGCTTCCTGGACATTTCAGCCGGCAGGACTTGCTGCCTTAG
>CAZURC010000135.1:0-4347 GCA_964623405.1 uncultured Treponema sp. | reverse complement strand
CAAGGTTCATAATAAAAAAGGTGAGAGTTGCGACAAGATAAGCCGTCACAATGGCTGTCGCAACCCGCTTGATGATGTAGCGTAACATTTATGTACCTCAAAAACGCTGGCACGACACAACAAAGACGCGGCAATCCATCCGCGCAATTATGCCATTATGCCGTACATAAAAGAATAACCCGAAAAATCAATGATAATCAATAGAAGCAACCGTCTTTTGAGGACAGATCCTCTCTTATGAATAATTGCTTATATTTATTTTCTTTTAGCTTTTTTCATGATATAATTAGGAGCTTCAGAGCATTAGAGGCAACAGACTTTTGCGCTATCGCTCTGACTGCTAGAAAACAACAGTCTTAGAGCTCACATATGGCTCCCTAGCCTATCTAAGTTATCAACACAATCTAACTAAGTTAAACCTCTAATCTAGCTAAATTATGAGCATACGCTAGCTAGATTAGACTCCAGTTCACAGTAAATACACGATCTCGTCTATAGGCTATCCGCGTTTCCCGTGTATAGCCTATACGTCGCTCCCGCGTATAGGCTATAGCATAATCTGTCGCCAAGCTATACTCCAACACCACGTATAAGCTATCGCAGAATCCTCCTATACGCTATACGCGCTCCGTGCCGCAGCAAGCAAACAATCAAGCGCTTTGACTAAACGGCAGCAAGCTTTCAGCCTTACTTTACTCCAATTCTCTCAAGCCAGGCAACAACTCTTTCCCTGGAGCGGTCTACAGTATTCCGGTACTCCGCAAATCCATCTCTGCTCACATCCGCATCAGGCTCAGCAGATCTAATCGACTGGATAGTACGCACAAGCCCGCTTCCGCCATGGACTGTGAACGCATAGACTTTCTTGCCAGACAAGTCATAGTCCTCAAAGAATGAATAAAGAATCGGAGGCAGCTCCGCATTCCATATTGGGTATCCGATAAACACTGTGTCGTAGCCAGAAAGATTCACGCTTCCCTTAATCTTAGGATGCACATTCTTCTGCTGCTCGCTAGCGGCACGCTTTAACAGCGCGTCATGGTTTGTCGGATACGCGTCTACAGGCTCAAGGCGGAAAATATCCGCACCAGTCTCCTCCGCGATAGTCTCTGCCACATACTGCACGTTTCCAAGCGCCTTTCCGTTAATAACAACAACACTGTTCTCCTCATCCCGAGTAAGACCGCTGGTCTTAGCTGTCTCCGGAACAGAGAAATAAACAACAAGGGATTTCGCGCTTGCAGTAAAGACAAGAACGCTCGCAATCAAAAAACAAAGAAATGATTTTTTCATACTATTCACATTCCTCCTTGGCAATGCGAATAGTAGCACAAGAGTCTTAAGATTATATGATATATATAGAAGATTTCGTTTTATGAGGCGCAAATTGACGGCTTACAATAGATTGCTTAAAATAAAAATTAAGCAAATGACTCGTCGAGCCTATTTTTTCTTTATATGCCTTGCACTCTTCTCTCTTTTTCCTGCCGCCACGTTCTGCCAGGATAATAATACTGAGAGCTTCACAGATAAAAGCATTCTCTCGCTTGATCTTGGCTATCTTGGAATGGGGCTTAGCAAGAACGGATGGGGGCTGGGCGTCTCATACGAGCGCAGTTTCTTCAGGTACCTTGCGGCAAAGGGGACTTTCTCGCACATGACGCTCTATCCAAAGGATATAGACACTACAGTTACAACTGTCGGAATAAAGCTGGAAGCGCTTTTATATCCGTTCGGCTCAGGACTGGACAAGCTGTATCTTGGCTTTGGCGGCGGAACAGACTTTCTTATGTACACACAAAAAGATGAGAATGGAGAAGAGATAAAGGACTCAATAATCACAATTTATCCGGAAATAGGGTGGAAACAGAACTTTCAGGACTATGTGATGGCCGATATTTTCATTGGCTACAGGATACTTATGAGCGATCCGGAATCCCTAAGCTACAAGGCGGACTTGGTAGACAGCGGAATAAAATACGGGGCAAGGCTCAAATTCAACCTGGGAAAAATCTGGAGATGGATAAAATAAAGCCGCGCAGAAAGCAAATCACATTCCGCGCGGCGTGCTGCGGTGGTTGAGCAAAGTCGAAACCACCAGCCGTCATTCGCATTATGCCGTCATTGCAAGCCCGCTCTGCTCCTCCTACCTAGCGCCACTTGCAGCTAATCACTAGTTTCCTACTTTCGTAAGACCGCTTGTATAATCCACAAGAAGAGCTTTAAGCGCAGAGTTCACACTATAATCTGCGTCATCTGTGCTGTTCGTGAATGTATAGGCAAAGTCGCTCTCGTGTCGGCCTGCGAACTTCATTACATCGTCTTTTGCCTGCACAGGGATGCTTACGCTTGTGCTTGAAAGTCCAAGCCCGCTGTCGCCAAGCTCTGTGTCAAAATTGCTGTAAGTGTGTCCGCCGACCTTTGTTGTCACAGTAGAAGGAACCGTCTCGTCCCTTGAATCAACTTCGTAAGCGTCAATATCGCTCAAAGAATAACCTGTTGTGTATGTTGTGCTCCAGGCAGTCGGCGCAATAACAGTAATTGCAGTTATGTTGATAGAGCCTTCAGAGCCTGCGACAACATCAAGCGAAGTAGAAGTAAGAGAGCTTACATCAAAGGTATATTCCGGGAAGTTGTCCTTGTTCACAGTAACACTCACACTGCCAACTTTTAGTGTTGCAGAAGTTACATCTTTTGACCCAGACTTCGCCTTAATAACAACCTTGCTAGCGTTTGAAGGAACAGAAAGAGTAAATCCTGTTTTTTTGCTGCCGATTTGATAATAGGAAATTTTGTCACTCGCATTAACTGTTGTGATGAATGACGGGAACGACTCTCCGTAAGCCCAGGAGTAGATTGTGTATGTTCCGTCTGTGTTCGCAGTTCCTACAGATTCTGTTATAGTCTTTGCTTCTTCCACAGCCGCATTGTTCGCGTAGTCATACTTGTTTGTGACAAAGTTCAGCTTGCGTCCGCTTGTGCTTGTAGAGCCGCCCTCGCTTGCATAGTTTGAGTTCCCAGAGAAGAAGTTGTTCCAAGACTTGATTACGCCGCCCTCCTCGCTGGAGAATGTTCCGCTTCCCTTTGCGTCAGTTCCCTGCAAAGAAGACATCATCGGGTCATTGGCGTTTCTAAAGTAGTTTCCTTCAACAAGAGCAGACGCTCCGCTCGTGATTCCAACACAGTACTTTGCGTTTCCGTCAAAGTAGTTGTTGTAGACATGGCATGCGCTTGCGTTGCGGATTCTAGGATGGCGAGAGTCTGAATGGTCATACCAGTTGTGGTGATAAGAGATATAGTTTGAACCCTCGCCAGCAGAAGCGTCAAGCAAGTTGCACTTTCCAGAATCCCAGAAGTGGTTGTAAGAAAGCGTGCTGTATGTTGACTTCTTAAAGTCAAGCGAGCCGTCACCCTTTGCCTGGTCAGAGTCGCTTCCAGCCTGTCCATAGGAGATATCATTGTTATGAACCCAAAGATAAGAGTTGTCAGTATCAATTGAAATACCGTCATCCATAAAGTTGTAGATGCCGAGATTTGAAAGCTCTGTATATGTTGCGGCACGGATAAGGAAGCCGAATCCCCAGATTGTGGCATCGTGTCCTACACCTTCAACTGTAACTCCATTGTCTGTTGTTGTCTTAATCTGCAAGCCCTCAGCCGAAGAACCAAGTGAATCCATCTGGTCTTTTGTGATTGTTCCAATGATTCTGATGTCGAGCGGAACAGAAAGCTTTTTGAGTGATGACTCGCTCAAAATATTCTGCAAGCCTGTGTATGTCGCGTCTGCTGTCGCATTCGTGCCCTTTACCTGCGTGTAAGAGACAGTTTTTGCAGTATCTCCTGTAACATAGATTACAATCGCATTATCTTTCAACGTTCCATCTGCATTATAAGCTCCAGGAGTCTTGCTTGTTGTGAACGCAAATCCGCTTCTGTCCTGATTTACGACAGTCATTGTGGCACTTGAATAATCGCTTGTGCTTCCAGATGAGACTGCCGCAACTTTCATTGTGTGCTCGCCCGCCTTTAGCCCAAGAGCATCGGCCCGAACTACATTGCTAAGAGTTTCCTTTGTCCAAGTTGTCTGTCCGTCTGTCTCGCTCGCAGTATAGTAAGTGTAGGTGTCGTAATAGCGTATAAGAGGAGCATCAATTTCAACATCATCACAGAGAACTTTGTAAGTCGCGCCGGAAATTTGGCTGAACACGATGTACGCGCTGTTAAGCCATCCCTCGCTCTTCACAATCTTGACTGTAACATTTTCAATTTCTGCATCAGTATCTACATCACCTTCATCACCTGCCGCTTCTCCTTTTGCGAGCGTGAACTCAAGCGCAGTTTCCTTGT
>CAZURC010000134.1:0-4383 GCA_964623405.1 uncultured Treponema sp. | reverse complement strand
GTGCAGCCTTTGATTTCAACTCCGACAGTCGGCTTGTTCACGCGGATTCCGTCCGGGCCGGAGCCAGATTTGATGCAGATTCCGTCGTCGCCCACAGAAACAAAGCAGTCGATGATTTTTACGTCTTCGCACGAGTCAACATCGATTCCGTCCGTGTTCGGCGCGGTGTAAGGATTTTCAATATGAAGCTTCTTTAAAGTAAGATTTTTCACATAAAGCGGATGAACTGTCCAGAACGGAGAATTCACGATTTTAACGCCTTCAATCTCAACATTTTCCGAGTTGATAAATTCAATCAAACAAGGACGCAGAAACTGAGTTTCTCTTCCGCCGCCGCCGCCAGCCTGGTCAGCGTAGCCAGGATTCAGTTTTGCAAGCGCAAGCTCGTAGGATTCTTCCGGCTTTGACTGTTTGCGAGCTTTTTTCTCTTTTACGGTTTTCCACCAAGCCTCGCCGTTTCCGTTTATCGTGCCTTTTCCAGTGATTTTCACGTTTTTAGTTTTTTCAGAGCGCACAAGAGCGTGCATCGCGTAGCATTCAACTCCTTCCCATCTTGTGAAAGCCGGCGGATAGAGATTCGGGTCAGCGATAAAGAAAAGCTCCGCGTTTTCGGCAAGCTCGAGCGTTGTTTCAGAAGGAATGTCAATCGGGCCGGTCAGCCATTTTCCGCTTGAAACCAAAAGTTTTCCGCCGCCGTTTTTCGCGATTTCGTCAAAAGCGGATTTGAGCGCCTGAGTGTTGTCAAAAGCTCCGTCATTTTTCGCGCCAAACTCCTCTATTTTAAATTCTTTCATAGAATACTCCAAAGTGCTTATTGCTCTTAATTAAAATGAGCGCAGCAACAAATGCGCTCTGTTTCAGCCTTTATTCTATCAGAATAGGTTTGTTTCTCAATCTAAAGAAACGGAATGTTTTTGAAATAAAACGGATAAGAAAAGACAACCCACTTTCATCTTTATTTTTCGCCTGCGCCAGCCTGCATAAGCTTCTAAAGTCCAAGCTTTGCTCTAAGGCCATCAGCCTCCTGCTTTGTCATTGTGTAGCCATGCTTTTCCTGTAACAATGGATTATAGTCTTTCAGCGTGCCGTCCGCAGACTTTACTTTAGTTCCAAACTCGCGCCAGCCGCAGAGAGCGCTTCCTTTGTCTGGCCAGACCTTTTTTTGTCCATCCTCGTCAGTCCAGATAGCCTGCTCATACTTTTCATCAATCACGCAATCAACAAGAGCGATACTGTCCCATCGGTCATGGCTTTCTGCGCTGCCTGTTCCCTGGCTTCTTCCAATCCAGATATGGCTTCCTTCCGGCCTCTTGTCTGCGGTAAACTCGCAGTCAAAGAACACAAAGCCCGGCCTTGAGTTAAGCGCGCGGCTCTGCAGAACATAAGCAGGTCGTACGCCTCCGCGGTTGTCCTCCCTTGTATGCAAGGTGCAGTTCTGCCAGACAGAAGTGTCTGGATAGCCCCAGATATAGTCAACATCTCCTGTTACATAGCAGTCCTGGAAACAGCTGAATCCTTTTACATGGATTGTGTCCTGCCGGCTTACAAAGCGCATATTCTGACACAAGAGGCTCCCAGTCTGATTGTTAAAGCAAAGAGCTTCCGCCTGGTTTCCAAGAGCCGCGTCTGAGACAGTCTTTATGTGAGTGTTTTCTATTGTAAAGCCCCGCAACGTAACATCTGTCGCGCCAGGACCTATAACAAACACAGCGCGGTTTTCCGTATCCTTATGGAACGCCTCGCAATTCTCCGCGCTTATAATAACATCCTCCGGTCTGGAGCCAGGAGCGCCTTCCAGTATAAGAGGATTCAGGAGATTATAGGAAAGAATCCCCTGGTAGTTTCCAGGGGCAAGCTGAATGCGCACAGGGGTATCAGTATCTATTGTGCCTGCGCGCGCCATCTCGCTTATCCGCTTAAAAGTGTTTGCTATTATTCCTGTGCTCAAAGGAGAAATCTTAAGCTCAAGCATTTTTCTTTAGCTCCTGCTATTCAAGGGTGTGAACAAAACGTGTGATTTCCTTCTCGTATTTCTCGCTGTCAAACATATACGAGACCGCATGAGGAGCGTTCTCAAAAAGCACAAGCCTTGTCCTATCAGGAAATCTCTGCTTATACAGCAGAAAGTTTGACATTGTCATCTCGTAAGGAACAGTATGATCGTCTGTGCCTGTAATAAAAAGAAAAGGAACAGAAGCCTTATTCAAGGCAAAAAGAGTTGAATACTCTGAAAGACTAAAATCACCTAGATGCCTGCAATACCATTCCGCAGACTTTAGAAGAATATTGGCGACACCCGGCCAGATATGCTTTTTATTCAGCATAGTCCAGCGGACAATCTCATAAGGCTGAGTAAATCCGCAGTCAGCGACAACACCGCGCACATTAAAGGGGAACTTTTGTCCTGCCGCCATAGTAACAGTCGCGCTTCCCATGCTTATCCCCTCAATAAAGACGGGCTTGTCATTGCCGTAAAGCGAGTTTATTTTCTCAAGCCAGCAATGGACATCATCTTTTTCCTTAATGCCGAATGTAACAAAATCGCCTTCGCTCATGCCGTGCCCCCTTTGGAAAGGCATCACGACGTTATATCCAAGCTTGTGGTAAATCTGCGCGATATAAGAAAACTCCCGCAAAGGACTTGAATGGAAACCGTGCATCAAAAGCGCAGTGCCCTTAGCCTCATCCTGCGTCTGCCAGAGATACGCCTTGAGCAAAAAATTGTCCCGGCTTTTTGTCTCTATAAGCGGCAGGTCAAGAGAATTGATGTAGTCAACATCAGCCAAATGCTTTTTATAGTTCTCCTCACCGCCATAGAATTCAGTCTCGCTTTCTTGAGTGCGCACCTGCTTGTCTCTGCCAAAATTAGGAAGAAATACAAAAAAGTAAACCGCAATATTGTAAAGAACAACAAGCGAAAGAATTATTCCGGCGGCAATGCAGCAGGCTCTTAAAGCCTTGAATGTTGATTCTGTCATTATCCCTACCTTTTAACTTCCAGAATGCCGCTTCCAGCTCCGGTCTTTACGATTTTCTCGACAGTGCCGGCAGAATCCGCTGTGTAGTTGTAGTAATCAGAAGGAATCCAGTCAGGAGAAGAAGAAAGACCCGACACCTTTATGTTCAGGCTGCCTTTGTCATACATGGAGCCGAACGTATTTCTAGTTACTGATTTTTCCTTGTCCGTAAAGCAGTTCGCCTCGCTGTAGATACGGCTCTCTGCGCGGCGGTCAATTCCACGGCTTTCTGTGTTTGAGTAATAGCAGTTTAGGATATGAATTGTCGCAAAGCGCACCATCGGAAGCCGCTGTGTACAGCCATCAAACCAGCAATGGCTTAAGGTGATTGTCTGATGGTTGCGGTCCTCTATTTTCTTGTCGCTGTTGCCTATAAGCATCGTCTTGTCGTGGTTTGAGAACTTGCACCAGCTTATAGTAACAAAGTCGTTTGTGTTTGTAATATCGCAAAGCCCGTCATATACCTGCCATTTTACTTCCCTGCCGTCCTTAGTCTTGTGCTTGTCAGACTCAATCTCCGCATGGGAAAAACGAGACCGGACAGAACAATGGTCAATCCAGACCCATTTAGAGCGCTGTATAGAAATGCAGTCAAGATCGGCATTAAGACCGTCGCTTTCTTCAACCTTAGGGAAAGGATTATAGCAGTTTGAAATATCAAGGTTGCGTATCACAACATTCTGCGCATTAACTATAGAGACGCTTCCCCCTGTAATCCCTGAATTTCCGTCAATTCCTATTATAGTGGTGTTGCTCGGGATTCTTAAGACAACAAGGCTCTTCCACCAGTCGTTCAGCAAAGTGCGAATCTCTTTTACAGACCCGCTCTGCTCCTCATCATAATTAAAGCTTGCTGTATATTTGTCTTTCCATTCAGGATAGCTTTTTACAGGAAGCTCAGTCTTTTCTGTCTTCTGCTGGACAAACTTGTCCAGACGCGCGTTAGAGCCAGACACAGACTCCGGCAAAAGAGAGCCTCTGCCGGTATCAGTCATATCAATCATGCCTTTTATATAGATAATACGGCTGTCTCCCTTATGCAGAGCCGCAAGAAGCTCAGAGCGTGTAGAGACCTCAAGGACAACAGAGGAGCCTAGCCCTCCAGTAACACCATTTGCAGACGGCGGAACAATCTCCTGCCCAGCAAGGTCTTTTGCTCCAGAAAAAGAGGCCCAGCCCACAGCGGGATCAGACACAGAAATAAAATCCTCTCCGAACATAAATGAGCCGGCCATAAAAGCAATAGCCACCAAAAAAGATTTTTTCATTATGAAACCCTTTTACCTTTTATAGAAAATTAAAGTAATTATAAAAGCAAAAGCGTCCGTAGGCAAAAACAATGAATTATACAGCGCTGATAGCTCCG
>CAZURC010000133.1:0-4388 GCA_964623405.1 uncultured Treponema sp. | reverse complement strand
ATTCAATCTGTGTCCCCTCAGAAAAATCCTCAGTTGAATACCATCCGCCAAAGCCACAGTCTGTTTTTGTTGTAGCAGGTGAAGACTCAATGCTTTCCGCCTGTATTGCAGAAACACTTGTTCCGCCGTTTGTCTCAAATGTCGCTGTATATATCTGCCGCCACTTTGCATAAAGAGTTGTGTCCGCTGTGAGCGTGTACGGAAACTCAACTTCGCTTGTAAAACTTTCATCTGTGTACCAGGCAACAAAGCTGTAACCGGTGCGGCTTGTCTGCGGGCTTGAATAAATAACTGCTGTCTTGTAAGAAGCAACAGAAGTTCCGCCGTTCGCCTCAAAGGTCACTGTGAATTTCTGCTGCCACTTTGCGTAAAGCGTTGTGTCCGCTGTAAGCATGTAAGGAAATTCCACTGCGCTCGTAAAGGCCGGATCTGTATACCATGCAATAAAGTCATAGCCGTCACGGCTTGTTTGCGGGCTGGAGGAAATCTCCGATGCCCTGTAGGAAGAGATTGCTCCTCCGCCGTTGCACTCAAAAGCCACCAGATAGGTTGGAATCCATTTTGCATAAAGCGTTACCGGCTTTGTTATTGTGTAAGGGAAATTCACCGCGGCTGTGCTAAAGTCCGAGGTTGTGTACCAGCCGTCAAAAATGTAATTCGTCCTGCTTGTGTCAGGGCTTTCATGGATGAGCCCCGTCTTATAGGATTCAATCTCGTCGCCGCCGTTTGTCTCAAAGCTCACTGTAAATTCCTGCTGCCACCTTGCGTAAAGCGTCGTGTCCTTGGTGATTTCGAGCGGGAAAGTTACTGCCTCATCGCTAAAGTCCGAAGTCATGTACCAGGCGACAAAGGTGTATTCCGCGCGGGAAGTATATGGCTCTTCCCTTATCTCGTCAGTTCTGTATGAGTCGATGGAAGTTCCGCCGTTCGTAGAAAAAGTCACCTCGTAAAGTCCAGTGGCCTTTATAAAAAGCGGATTGTCGCAGGATGAGAAAAGCAATGAGAATCCAAGTAAAAACATAAACATGATGCCGGCTAAGCCTTTTATTGCGCTGGTTGAGTCTTCTCTTGCGCTGGTTGAGCCTGTCGAAACCAGCTCGTCAATCTTACGTTTATTTTCTGTTTTATTTTTCATAAAGCCACCTCTAGAATCTAAAGCCTGTATTTATTCCAGCACCGAAAATATATGGATAGCCGCCTCGCAAGAACGGCTCAAAGTAGAAGTTTCCGCCCGCCATTCTAAAGCCAATTGCTCCGCCGGCGCTTGTCGTATTCGTAAAGGACGAGTTCACAAGAAGAAGCTCCGCCCCAATCTGCGCCTCGGCAAAAAGACCCGCGCTTGGCTCGCCGGTTGGCGAGACCACATACCAGCGCGCGAAAGCAAGCGGCTCAACTGCGTAAATAGAGTTATCCTTCTCATAAAAGTCATAGCTAATCAGAGTTTTTACACCTAATGAGAGCCTACGTAAGACACTGTAGTCAAAGGAAATTCCTGCCGCCGGCGCAACCGCAGAAAGTGAGTTCTTATTTGCCTCAATAATAAAGCCAATTGAGGACTTGTAGATTGTCGCCGCATGATGCAGAAGCTGCTCTGTCTTTGATGAGCGGGAAATCTCATAGGTCTTGAAAAGAGAATAGGAGCCGCTTTCAACGGCCAGCATCCTTACCTGAAGCGAGTACTTGTTGTCCAGCTCCTCCAGAGAACCAAAAATAATCTTGTGAGCGCCAAGCCGCTGCGCAATAGAAAGCGCAGTTGAATCGCTTACAAGCCCGCTGCTTTGGAATTCCAGCTCTTTCTCAACCTTGTCCATGTTTTGCCTTGTCACAACTTGAAGCGTGGAATTCTCAAAAATGTTTTCAATCAGCTTGTTGCTGATATAAGTGCTCATTTCATCCGTTTCCGAAGTGAAATTTAAAACTGCAATAATCTCGTTTTTCTCCGCGCGCTTTGCGATTTCCTGGCTTACAGTTTCCAGTGTCTCGTCAAGAGAAGCCGCCTTTGTCGCCGCAAAGCACAATCCGCCTGCAAGCAGAAGAATTGCAAGAAGTATTTTTTTATGTTTCATATTGACCTCGCTGTTTAGTGGTTTAGACAACCGCTAATTAAATTTTCCTCAAGCTCATTTTCAATTCTTGAAAGCGCCATGGCTCTGCATGACTCTTTTGTATAAGACGCGACTTTCTCAAACTGCTTTGCAAAAGACGAAAGTGTTTTTCCAGCCGCTGTTCTTATAGAGACTGAAATCTGCGGATAAGAAACAAAGAAACCTCCATTCTCAGAAATCTCTGCGTTTACAGCGGTGTCTGCTGTATACGGAGAGCTTTCGCTCCTTGAGCTCGTAACAGCGAATCCGCCTTTTGAAAGAATTTCTGTAATCTTAGTTTTTATCCGCCCGGAATCATCGCCATTGACATTTACAAGAATCACCGACTCTTGCTTTAATCTCGCGCTCTCATTTTGTGCGCTTTGAATGATTTTTTGCGTTGCGGAGAATGCCTTTGCTTTCTGAGGAACAATTCCCGCCGCAAGAAAATAAAGATTGTAGAATTCATCTGATTTTTGCAAAGCGGCATTGAGCTGAATGATTTTCAAGAATTTTTCGCTTTGCTCTTTGCTTTCTGCATATAAAGAGTTTATAGAATCTGAGACAGCAGAAAGCTTTGGCTCAATCAAATTCCAGGCCTCATTTCTATTTATGTAGGCGCAAACCGTATAGATTTTATGCTTTTCATCAAAGTAAAAATCAGTATGGCGCAGCGCGGCAAGCTCGGAATTTCCCTCAAGCAAAGAGCTTTTTACAATCTGTCTTTGAGCAGAAGTCCTGTCATTTTGATTTAGATAGTTTTCTGACGCTAAAACAGTGCTCTCAATCTTCGCAGAAAAATAAAGCGACAGCTCCGAGTCCGCGTTCATGCGCGCAAGAGTCTCTGTTGCGCCGCTTCCAATCCGTGCTAAAAAATCATCTTCTGAGAAAACTTCTCCAAGTGTCTCGTAAGATGTCCAAAGAGGAGTATCTTTTTGATTTCTTGCGGTTCTTGTTTCTGTGCTTGCACAGCCGGCATCCATAAAAATGCAAAACAGAAAAAGAAACGCTGCTGTGCAAGACAAACCTTTCCTAGTTTTTAAGGACGTACTCATCGGCAAAATTCTCAACAGAATCATCATTAGAGATTGCGATTGAATCAGCAAGTTTTTTGCTTACGAGCTCTTTAAGATTTTGCGCCTCAGTTGAAGTTTCATCAATTTTAGACATTGCTTCCTTTAACTGCTTTTCAAACAGCTCCTCATCCATTGCCCAGACTGAATAATATTCAAAAAACTCAGAAACAGTCTTGTTCTTGTCTGTGCTTTGAACTTCGAGCCAGTAGCTTGCGACCCTCTCAAGTCCGCTCAAGCGCACGTTCACAAGAGACGCTCTGTACATATTTATTGAGCGCTCAATTTCCGCAGAGTCAGCCTCGCTTCCTTGTGCAGAAGACCTGCCTTTCATCTCCGCCTCAACTGCTTTTCCAGCGACTCTTTCCAAAGTTCCCGCGACTTCAGTTTCAATGTCCACCAAATCGCTCCAAGTACGCACAAAATCCAAGTTATCGCCGCGCCCTATTGTCACAAAGACTTTTTTGCCCTCAAGTCCAGGCATGGATTTTGAAAGAACGCTCTGTGAGTACTGGCCCTCAACAAGCTGCTCAACCCAAAGCGGGATTTCCTTTCCCAAGACTGCGCCTTGATAATCAACAATCACGTTCTTTCCTGTTTTTATTGATGCGCTTTTTCCTTTTATTCCAGAGCCTTTCACAGAATTCGAAGCGCATCCGGCAAAAAGCAATGTCGCGCCCAGCATAGAATAGACAAGCAATTTTTTTATCCTCATAGAGCATTCCTCCGTCCCAAACACAGATTTTCTTTACCATTACGGCAATACTTGTGTTTCAGTTAATAAAAATCTTGCACTAAAACCCATAATTTGTCAAATTTATAAAAAAACTGGCTTTAGAGTGAATAATAATTCACGTAAAATTATCTGATAATCCTTGCATGGGAATCCGCCACGTTTTTATCCAGAACTTGAAGTTTTATAGGAAGCAGGCTGGACTTACACAGGAAAAGCTTGCGGAAAAAATCGGAATGAGCACGTCTTACATTGGCGACATGGAAGCGAGGGAGCGTTTCCCCTCGGCGGAAACAATCGATAAAATTGCAGATGCGCTTGATATTCCTGCCTCAACTCTCTTTAGCGAGCGCTCTTCACCTCAAAATATCAAGGATTCCTTTGTAAAAATGTACGGAAAATCTCTTGGCGATGAGCTAAAAAGCAGACTGCTAAAAGATGTTGAAGATGTCCTGAGCTGCATATAGCACCCTAGCTCCGTGAAAACCTCTTTCGCCG
>CAZURC010000132.1:0-4407 GCA_964623405.1 uncultured Treponema sp. | reverse complement strand
ATGTTAAATTTGGGTTAAACAGACCGGCTGGTATCAGCATAACGATTGATAAACAGTGTTTTTCTTATGTTGAATTCAATTCACAAGGAATATGCAAAGCTGTAGAATAAACCCGATATGAAAACTTTTCCTTTAAATAATGACGAGCTTAAAAGACTCGCCCAAGTCTATCCGACTCCTTTCTATATATATGACGAGAAAGGAATCCGAGAGAATATGAGAAAATTCACAAAGGCTTTCTCAATCTTTCCTGTCTTCCGCGAGCACTTTGCGGTAAAGGCCTGCCCGAATCCCTACATTATGAAAATCCTGGCGGAGGAGGGCTGCGGCGGCGACTGCTCAAGCCTGCCTGAGCTTATGCTCTGCGAGATTGCGGGAATCAAGAAAGACAAGGTGATTTTCACCTCTAACGAGACCCCTGCAAGCGAATTCAAGTACGCCTACGCAAACGGGAACATCATAAATCTTGATGACTTTACGCATATTGATTTCCTTGAGAAAGCGCTTGGAAAACTGCCTGAGACTCTGTGCTTCCGCTACAATCCGGGACCTGCAAAGCACGGATGCAACTCAATTATCGGAAAGCCTGAGGAAGCGAAGTACGGTCTTACGCGCGAGCAGATGATTGAAGCGTACAAAATCGCAAAGGAGAAGGGCGTAAAGCATTTCGGGCTTCACACGATGGTGGCCTCTAATGAGCTGAACCCTGACTTCTTTGTTGACACCGCAAAGCTCGTCTTTGACCTTGCAGTCGAAGTAAAGGAGAAGTGCGGGGTGCGGATTGAATTTGTTGACCTGGGCGGCGGACTTGGAATTCCGTACAAGCCGGACCAGAAAGCGGTTGACTATGATGTTGTCGCAAAAGGAATCCGCGCTGAGTATGACAAGATTATTGTTCCTGCCGGTCTTGACCCTCTTGGTATCTACTGGGAATGCGGCCGTCCGATTACAGGCCCTTACGGCTGGCTTGTCGCGACAGCAATCCACGAGAAGCATATTTACCGTGAGTACATAGGACTAGACTCATGCATGGCGGACTTGATGCGGCCTGGAATGTACGGCGCATACCACGAGGTTACGGTCTCTGGAAAAGAGAATGCAGAGAAAGACCATGTCTATGATGTCGTAGGCTCTCTCTGCGAGAACTGCGACAAGTTCGCTGTTCAGCGCTCACTTCCAAAGATAGATGTTGGAGACCTTGTGATTATCCATGACGCGGGCGCGCACGGACGATCAATGGGATTCAACTACAACGGCAAGCTCCGCTGCGGAGAGCTTTTGCTCCGTGAGAACGGTACGGTAAAGGAAATCCGCCGGCGAGAGACCGTGAGCGACTACTTTGCTACGCTTGATTTGGGCGGAGTGGAGAATTTCAAGTGATTAGTGGTTAGTGGTCAGATGCAAGTGGCGCCGGTTTTATGCTGAGTGGAAGCTTTTTAATCAATTAGCAGTGCGCTCTAGGCAGGGCGCGGATGCGGCGAGTTTTCGAAGAAAACTCGTTGCGCACGCATAGCGTGCGACTCATTCTGAGCGTCTAAGGCATACGGAAGCTTGCTGCTTAGCCGAAGCATGGCGCAGCTAGACGCACCATGCCTAGAGAGCGCATTCTTAAGAGAGATTGGTTAAAACTTGTTCTGCCCATTAAAACGGCGCGGGACTTTTGAATTCCATCTGCTCGCCGGTGAGAGGATGGGTGAATTTTAGATAGCTTGCATGGAGCATGAGCCGCTCGCCCTCCTCGCAATGGCCGTAAAGGCTGTCGCCGATAATCGGCGAGCCGAATCCGTGGACGCTTGCCGCCGCAAAGCGCAGCTGATGAGTACGCCCTGTGCGCGGAATAAAACTTACTCTTGTGACGGCTCTCCGGCTTGAATCCGGCGCTTTGTAGTATTCAACATTTTCAATCTGCCACTCTGTGACCGCCCGCTTCCCGTTCTCCATGTCCCAGATTTGGAGCGGGCGGTTTTCTATATCAACTCTCTGGTAAAGCTCCATTGTGCCTTGTTCCGCAATTCCTTTTTTTGCAAGAACACCGTCAACTAAAGCGGTGTATTCCTTAAAAACTTCCCTGTTTTCAAACTGCCTGTTAAGCTTGCGGTGCGCTTCCTTTGTGAACGCAAGAACCATGAGGCCGCTTGTCTCCATGTCGAGCCTATGGACAGCCGGCTGCCCTATGCAGAAAGGAAAGAGTCTTCTCACGCGGCTTGCGATGCAGTCCTGCTTGTCTTCACCACGGCCTGGCACGCTTAGAAGACCGCTCTGCTTGTTCACAACGATTATGTCGCTGTCGCGGTAGACAATCTCAAGCCCCAGAATGTAGGGCAGAATAAGAGCGCATCTTGAGTCGCACGGCGGGACGAGCTCTATCGGAGCCCTAAAGCTTTTCTCGCTTATCCTGCACAGTCTGCCTTCAAGCGTAAAATGAATTTTTGTCTCCGCCATGCTTATGGGCGTGAGAGAATGCTCAAAGGCATAGCTTAGGAGCTTCGGCGCGCAGCAGTCGCCTGTTCCTGTGGGAGGAAGCTTGCGGCTGTTTGTCTTCTCTTTTATTATGTCCAGCATTTTGCGCTCTTTGCCGTCGGCGCAGGTGAAGCTGTATCTTTCAAAGACACGCTGGAGAGACTCGTCGCAGAGCATTGTGCGGCGGCGTTTGAGAGACTTGACTTGAGAGCGCCGTTCTGCTTTTTCGTCCGCCGTAAACGCCTGCGCCTCTTTCTTTTCTTCAAGGATTATAATATCTGTGAGCGCATGGATTTCCATGTCGTTCTTTGAAAGAGCGTCTTCTATTTCTATTGCGGACACAACCGGCTCTACAAAGACGCCATTAAGCTCACCCTCAAGCGCGCAGCTTATTCCAGATACTGCAAGAAGGGTTGTCTTTTTCTCTCCAGACTGGCAGACCATTGCCCCTAGCGTTACTGATGACGTGTCGCGGTTGTCGGAAAGCCTCGCATTTCGCACCAGGCGCGCCCTTCCGCTCTGCAAGGAGCCTAGCAAAGAGGAGAGCGCAAGAGAGGCAAGCTCCTGGTCAAAGGGCGGAAACATTTATTTTTTCAGCAAGGTGGCGAACGGGTTGTAAGTTTCTCCGTCGTCATTGCTAGCCTGCTTTTTAAGATATGCGCTTGCGTCGTTGTCCTGCTCGTTCGAGGTCGCTGGCGCAAGGCTGATTCTTCTTTCGGCGGAGTCAATTTTTTGAATCACGACATCAAAATCCTGCCCGACCTTGAATTTCTTGCTCAGGTTCGTCTTGTCGTTCACGTTCTGCAAAGCAGAGATGTGCACAAGTCCGTCGATTCCGGGGCGAAGGTTCACAAAAAGCCCGAACGCGGCGATTCTCGCGATTTTTCCAGTGAGCTTGTCGCCGACTTTTAGAGAAGACAAGTCGTCCCACGGGTCTTTCTCAAGAGCCTTCATGCTAAGCGAAATCCTTGACCTCTCAGGCTTCGCGTCGTTCCATTCCGCCTTAATTACTTTCGCCTCGATTTCCTGCCCGACGCTCAAGACTGATGCGACATCAGAGACGCGCTCGTGGCTGATTTCAGAAATCGGGAGCAAAGCCTGGAAGCCGTCCAGGTCAACAAACGCGCCGTAGCTTTGAATCGACTTCACCGTTCCTTTAACAACGTCGTCCACGTGGAGCTTCTGCGATAGCGACTTGATTTTGTCATCTTCCTTCTGCTCCTCGTATCTTCTGTTGGAGACGATGATGTTTTTTCCCTCGTTCTTGTATTCACTAATCAGAAAAGTCAAAGTGCGCCCGACATATTCGCTTGGTTCGAGCCGGTTCTTGAACCCCATCTGGCTGTAAGGGCAGAACGCGCGAGATTCGCCGACCTTCACCTCAAAGCCGCCCTTGATTTCCTTTTCAACGTGCCCCTCAACCGGCAGCCCCGACTTGAACGCGCTCTCCAAGAGTTCCGCCGCATTCTCGCCGCTCAGTTTCGTCGTAAAGTAAAGCGAGTCGCCCTTGTTTCCGACAAAGAAAACCTTGATTTTGTCGCCTTCCTTTACAGAGCAGTTACCGTTATCGTCAGTAAACTCCGCTTTCTCGACAAAACCCTCCGACTTAAGCCCCAGGTCAATAAAAACCGTGTCATTAGAAATCTGGACAACCGTTGTCTCAACTTCCTGTCCAGGCTCGTATAAATTTTTCATATTAAGCTCCTGAATATGAAATAAAGTTTAATGAAAAAGGGGCGATTGGGAAATAGACACTGTTTTTGACACTGTAATTTTTCAGAAATCGCAGTATAAAGTTTCTTGCAAAAAGCATCAGACTACGCGAAACAAAAAAAAACTGTGACTGTCAAGTTGCCTAATTCCTTAATCCTAAAAACTATGCTATAATTTTATGCATATGGATTCCACAGTACACAAGACAAAACGAAAAGTAATCAACATAAATAC
>CAZURC010000131.1:0-4430 GCA_964623405.1 uncultured Treponema sp. | reverse complement strand
AGCGTCAAGTCTCAGCGCAATTACGCAGAGAATATTCTGTTCACCTGACGGCAAACAGAATATTCTCTCTTGTCTGAGCGCCGCGTCCATGCGGCGGCCATATCGTCATGCTGAAACTGAGCGCGGACAATCGTTCTCGTCCGCGCTCAGTTTCAGCATCTATGCGGCTGCACTTCTTGGCGCAGCACGGCGTTTTTGTTTCTTTATTCTGCCTTTTCTTTTTAATGAAATACGGATTTTACAAAAATTCTCCGTGTTTTGTTGAAAGATATTGTCCGGTAATCTATAATCACTTACATGAAGGAAAATGCAGAACTTTCACCCGGAAAAATTATTTACTCAGTTTCCGATCTTAAAAACGCTGGATTTTCGTATTATCAGATTTCCAGGCTTGCTGAGCAAAGAAAACTTATCCGCTTGAACAAATCGTTCTATGAAAACGCAGATTTTTCTGGCAATGCAAACGATTTTTACTATGTAGATGCTTTTGTTTCTGGCGGCGTTGTTTGCCTTATGAGCGCGGCTGTTTATTACGATCTTTCAACTTTCAGACCTGAGTCAGTTGATGTCGCAGTTCCGCAAAAACGAAAGATTTCCACATTTCCAAAGCAGATCAGTTTTACGCTGCACTATTTTTCTGATGAAAGATTTTCGCTTGGGGTTCAAAATATTACGGAAGGTGAAAATTCATTTAAGATTTATGACATGGAAAAGACTGTCGCAGATGTAGTTTCAAACAGAAACAAGATTGGAATTGAGGAGACAAAAGAAATTCTTGTGAACTATCTTTCTTCCCCGCAAAGGAATTTAAACAAGCTCTACCGATATGCAGAAAAACTTTCCTGTCTTAAAACACTTAAAACTTATCTTGAGGTTCTGGTGTGAATGTTCAATCGATAAAAGACAAGCTGAATAATCTCGCACGCAAAAGTTCAAAGCTTTATCAGGAAGTCCTTACGGTTTATGCACTTGAACGAACCATATACAGGCTTAGCAAGTCAAAATACAAAGATAACTTTACCTTAAAAGGCGGAATATTTTTGTATGCAATTTACAATAAAGATTATCCGCGTTCTACAACTGACATAGATTTATGGGCGGATAAAATCAATGGTGGCAAAGAAAACTTGTTAAATGTTTTTACAGAGATTTTCAAAATCAATGCTGATGACGGACTTGTTTACGACTTATCAACATTAAAGGCAAAAGAAATTACAAAACAAGATGAGTATCAGGGCTTGAACATAAGTGTTAAGGTTCTGCTTGGAAATATTCAAATTCCTGTTTCAATAGACATAGGTTTTGGTGATGTGATTGTTCCGCAAAAAATGAAGATTGATTTCCCTGTTCTTTTGGATATGCCTGTTCCTAGAATTTACAGTTATTCACTTGAATCAACACTTGCAGAAAAATTCGAGGCGATTGTTTCTCTTGGACTTGCGAACACCCGCTATAAAGATTTTTATGACATCTACGTAATCTTGAAAAATCCAGAACTAGAAACAAATCAAGAAACTTTAAAAGAAGCCATTATACAAACTTTTAAGAATCGTAGCACAGGCTTTGATGATATAGTAGTTTTTGAAAAGGATTTTGCACTTGATGAAGAACGGCAAAAACGTTGGACTGCATTCACGAAAAAGAAAAAGGCTTTGGTAAAAGTTCCTTTTGAAGAAGTTGTGGAAACAATCAAATTGAATTTTGAACCAATTGTGGAAAAGATAAAGAGTGAGAACTAAGTAAGCGTCCATGCGGCGGCCATATCGTCATGTTGAGGCGCAGCCGAAACATCTATATTGACAACAGAGCGGCAAGGTTTTTTATGCATGCCTAATATTCTGCTTATTATTGAAAAACAGTACAAATCCAAAGTTCAACTTGTGATTTGTACCAATTCCTGTCCCCCCTGCTATCCCACTGTCAGGCTCTTGCGCCAATGCTCTATTCTAAGGCCGCTTGTCTTGCTGCTCGTTGTGAGCATAATATCGTACTTGCCAGCGGCAAGGCTCTCCGGAATCAGCACATCTATTGTGTTTCTTGTGCGGCGGGTATATCTTTCCGCGCGGAGGCGCTTAGTAGTCTGTCCGGTTTTTTGCTCAAAGAAAACTCCCTGCTTGTCATCGGACACGTCAAAGCCAAGATATTCGCCGCGGATTCTCAAGATTTCCCCTGCTCCTGCTGCAAGCTCGTCTTTTTCCTGCGCTGTTTTGTCGATGCATGTTATAAGGCTTATCTTAGGACACATGACATTTGCCCCCGCTTTTCCCTTGAATTTCACGCTGTCCGAGAGCTTGCGCTCAGTCTTTCTGCTTGGCGTGGCTCTCAGCTCAAAACGGTTGTCATTATGTCCAGGGCGGAATTCTTCTCCGGAGGTGCTTGCTGTTCCTCTTGCGCAAAAGCATAGAGAAACCCACGGAAGCTTTACCTTGCATCCTTCTTCAAGCAGCCGGTTTACTGTCTCTTCTATGACAGCAAGGGCAGCGGCCGCGTCTGCCTCTGTGAGAGTGGAGTTGTATTTCACCATGCTGCTGATTAGCTCTTCCCGCTCTATAACTTTGTCCGCAGCGCTGGAAAAACAGTAGCTGTTCGCGCTTGTTTTTGTGTTGTTTCTTATTGTGTTTACCTGTATCATCATGCCTCCCGCGCGCCATTTTCATTACAACCGGCCTTAACTTAAAAATGGCTTCTGGTCGCGTAGCATGTGTCAAAACCGCACTTGAGCGTGTGTGCGGCTCTCGGCGGAACCTGTCTCAGTTCCGCCGGTCATTCTGAGCCTCAGGCGAAGAATCTATATCTCACTCAGGAACATAGATGTTTCGCTACGCTCAACATGACGGTCTGATGGCGCTGCGCGACCAGAAGCCATTTCCTCACTTAAAGCAGGGTTTTCTATAAAGAATATTGTCCTCAGTTTTAAAGATTGCCACATTTTTCTTTGAAAAAAAGTTAAATTTTTTTTGGAATTAAGCTGAATTCAACTCGTTTTCAACTTGATTTCATTCCGTTTTCAAGTTGATTTCATTTTGGAATTAAGTTGATTCCGCTCCCTAGCCCTGCTGTCTTTGTTTTCCAGGCTTGCCCGCTGGGGACTTGGGGGCCGCTGCCTCTGTCAAGTTGACGGCGGTGTTACAGGCTCTTGCGTGCTCCGGCGAGACGAAGACATGGGAGCGGAGAGAAGTTCAATACGGATTTTTTACCTTAAAATAATCATAAAAAACTAAAAGAATAACATTGCGTTATCTTAGCCTGTGGTGATATAATGGCTTTATGTCAGACTTGCGTCTTGTATGCAGAAAAATCTATAACGCGGCCTATATTGTGGCGGGTCAGGCTTACTCAGGCGCGCCTGTCGCGTATATACACATTTCCGCCGGCGAGGATGCGTTTAAGTGCGCGGACGAGATTGTAAAGATGTTCAACCGCCTCAAGTGGGACACACCGCTTTCCACCGCAGACCTTGACATCACGCTGGACAGAGAAATCTCTTCAAATATCCTAGACATTCAGAAGGTAGAGGAGTTCTACGACGACGAGCGCGGAACTGCCGCAAGCTATGCCGTGCATCCCGAGGACGCGAAAATACCTGTTTAGAATGACAAAGAGTCGGTTAAAAATCAACCTTGCTTTTACGAAAGAACTCGCTTATATTTTATGCGACTGCCCTTGCAAACAACGCTCTTCTCGTAACGCATAACACAGATGAGTTCTCAGGAATATCGGAGCTAACAATAGAAGACTGGCTTGATTAAAATGTATCTCCTTTTCTAAAATCACCCGCTTTTTTTTCCGATGCTTTAAAAGTAGAATTGTACCCAGTCTAAATTTCGATTGTTATAAGAATACTAAAAATGACTCTCGGCAAGAACGGTATTTAGGCTATCCTACTATTTGGAGCTGTTTACGGAACTTTTATCGCGCGCGGTCAGAAAAATCTTCTCATCTCTTAGGGGGCTGTGTGCTCGCAAGACTGTCCTTGCCGGCGTGGTGGCGGTGTGTGCATTGTGCTCAAGCGCCTGGGGAACTGATTATTACTGGTATGGAGAATACGATGACTGGGAAGATGCGGACAACTGGAAGCTAGAGGATGGCTCAGACGGACAGTGCCCTGGCGAGAGTGACACTGCGATTTTTTCTAATGCTCATTTCTATTCTGGAACAGAAAAAGAATCAAACCTTACACCTGCCATTGATAAAGAGTTCAAGGTTCAAAGCATAACTATTGAGGACGATGTTGAAATAAAGCTTAGTCTTTTCTATGACGGCAACGGTGCGCCTTCTTTAACTGTGGTTTCTGGAGACCTAAAGATTTCCGGGTTGATTTCAAATAACTCCTCCTGCGCGCTCACCTTGTCTAGCGGCTCACTCACTGTAACAGGCGCGGCAACACTTGCGGGCGGCACTATCACAACGAGCGGCAGCCAGACATACAG
>CAZURC010000130.1:0-4569 GCA_964623405.1 uncultured Treponema sp. | reverse complement strand
CGTTCGCGCCGCGCCAGGTGTAGATTGTCTGGTCAGGGTCGCCTACGATAAAAAGGTTCTTATGATACTCACATAAGACTTTCATCAGCTCGTACTGGATAAAGTCGATGTCCTGGAACTCGTCAATCATTATGTATTCAAGCCGCTCCTGCCACTTCTGCCTGATTTCCTCGTTCGTTTCAAAAATGTAGAGCGTGAATTTTAGCAGGTCGTTGTAGTCAAGTCCGAAGCATTTTTTCTCCTGGTACAAATATCCAAAGAAAATGATGTCTTTCGCGGTTTTCGCCTCAAGATATTTTTGATGCAGAATCTCAAGCGGAAAGGCAATCATATCCTTGTAGTAATCCGGCCGGTTGAAGAGCTTTTCCATTTCAATCATGTCTCGCGCCTGGCCGAAAGTCATATCGCGCAAAGTCAACTTCCGCTCGTCATAAATCATCTGGAGCATCTGGTTGATGTCGGAATTGTCGAGGACGAGAAAGCTTTTCGGATAGCCGACCGCGTGGCTGTCTTCCTGCAGGACAGAGACGCAGAATCCGTGGAAAGTAGATATTCTTCCCGTGTCGTTGTCGCCGGTCAGGCTGTGGATTCTCTGGCTCATTTCATTTGCGCTCTTGTTCGTGAAAGTGACGCACAGAATATTCTCAGGCAGGATTCCTATCTCGTTCACAAGGTAGGCAAAACGTGTCGAAAGCGCGCGCGTCTTTCCAGAGCCGGCTCCCGCAATCACGCGGACAAAGCCTTCTGTCGAAGTTACGGCGGATTTTTGGGAAGAATTCAGATTTTCAAGAAGAGGAGATTCACTCATATTCCACCTCGAAGTAATCGAGCCACTTTTTCATCTCGTCCTGGGCTGAAAGGCAGGTGTCGCGCAAGTATCCGCGCTCGCTTTTCCAGTTTTTGATTCCGCGGTAGTAGAAAAATTTAAGCTCGTCGGTGATGATGAACGGAACAATGTTGTGCTTCAGACATTCCTTGAAGCTCAAAAGCCGTCCGATTCTGCCGTTTCCGTCCTGAAAAGGATGAATTTTCTCGAATTGGACGTGGAAATCAAGAATGTCGTCAAGCGTGGCTTTTTCTTTTTTATTGTATTCAGACAGAAGATTTTTGATTTTGATGGCGACTTCCTTTGGCTTCGCGGTTTCCTCGCCGCCGACTTCGTTTTCAACTGACTTGTACGCGCCCACGCGGAACCACGGCTTCTGGCTGTCGGAAGTTCCGGTTTTGAGGATAAAATGAAGCTGCTTGATAAAGCTTTCCGTGAGCTTTGACTTTGCGCTTTTGATTATCGCGTCCACGCAGCGGAAATGGTTCACGGTCTCAACTATGTCGTCGATTTTTACCGGAGAATCCTGGACGCCGATTGTCTTTGTCTCAAAAATGAACCGCGTCTGGTCGTGTGTGAGCTTTGAGCCTTCGATGTGGTTTGAGTTGTAGGTTAGCTCAATTTGAACTTTATGATAGATTCCGCCGGGCATTTGTGCGTCCTGCTCGCGCTGCAAAGCCTGCAAGACTGAGGCTTTCTTGTTTGTGTGCCTGATTTGCCGCTCTGGTTTTTGCGCGCCGAAAGGAATTTTCCAGGTTTTTCCGTCGAGAATCGCGCCGATTACTCTTCCTTCCGCGCAGTAGTTCCGCACGCTCCGCTCAGAAATGTTCCATTTGTCCGAAGCGTCTGCGACTGTGAGGAATTTCTCTTCGATTTTGTACTCAACGTTCTTGTCCGCCTCTGAAGAATAACTATAGCGTTCATTTTCCATAGGAAAAGTATATCAAGCTATCGGCAAAATATAAAGTAAAAATCTAACAAACTTTAGCAATATATCTTGCCGATAAACAAAATTCTTCCTGCGCAGCTTACCACAATTATCAATTCTTCATTGAATTGAAGCTCACCGTGCGCATAATGTCGCCGAAAACGCCTGCCGCCGTGACTCCGGCTCCCGCGCCGTAGCCGCGCACAGTCAGCGGAATCGGCGTATAGCGTTCAGTCTCAAACACAAACGCGTTCTCGCCGCCTTTCACCGCATACAGCGGATTTTCTGGTCCGACCTCAAGGATTCCGACAGAAACTTTTCCGTCCTTTATTGACGCGCCCATGCGAAGAACCTTGTTTTCTTTTTTAAGCTCCGCCATTTTCTTGTCAAAGTATGTGTCAACTTTTGGAAGATTTTTCATAAACTCGTCAACGCTTCCGTCAAGCGAGAAGTCAGAAGGGAAAATCGAGTTCATCTTGATGTCTGAAAGCTCAATCGACATTCCGGCCTCGCGCGCGATAATCAGGGCTTTGCGCGCAACATCAGTTCCCTTGAGGTCGTCGCGCGGATCAGGCTCTGTAAAGCGCAGCTCCTTCGCTTCCTTGACAGCCTCGCTGAATTTCTTTCCCTCGTCGAGCTTTCCGAAAATGTACGAAAGCGAGCCTGACATAATTCCGTTGAATCCGACAAGAGAATCGCCCGACTTAAAGAGGTTCTGCAAAGTGTCGATGATTGGAAGCCCCGCGCCCACGTTTGTCTCGTACAAAAAGCGGACGTGGTTCTTGTTCGCGGTCTCGCGCAGTTTCTTGTAAAAATCCATCGACATTGAGTTCGCCCGCTTGTTCGGAGTTGCGATGTTCATCCCCGCATTCAAGATGTCAAGATAGCGCTCCGGCAAGTCGTAGCTCGCCGTGCAGTCAACAAAAACCGGATTCAAAGGCTTTGTCTCGCGCACAAAGTCAAGTATCTCGTCAACATTTGACCTTGCTGCCGCTTTCTTGGAAAGCTCGCGCCAATTAGCCAAGTCAATTCCGTTTCCGTCCAGAACCATGCCGTCCACAGTGGAAATGCACAGAACCTTTATGTCAATGTTCTGTTTTCTAAGCTTCTCCTGCTGGTCGCGTATCTGGTCAAGCAGCGCTCCGCCAATCGTGCCCGCTCCAAACGCAAAGACCTCTATAGGCTCCGCTGTGTTGAAGAAGAAGCGGTGGGTTGTCCTCACCGCCACATCGCCGTTCTCGCCTGAGATTACAGTTGAGATAGAGCGCTCGCTTGAGCCCTGCGCAATCGCAAGAATGTTTATGCTCCTGCTTGAGAGCGCGCTCAGGAATTTTGCCGCGACTCCGCGGTTCTCTCTCATGCCGTCTCCGACAATCGAGACTATTGCGCAGCTATCGATAGAGCTTATCGGATTAATCAGCTTCTCGCGTATCTCAATCTCAAACTCCGAGCCCAGGGCATCCTTTGCCCTCTGAGACTCCGACTGCCGCACGCAGAAAGAGATTGTGTATTCAGAAGATGACTGGGTGATTAAAAGAACGGAGATTCCCGCCCTTGTCACAGCCGCAAAAATGCGCGACGCAGTTCCGGTCTTGCCTTTCATTCCGCTTCCGGAGACAGAGATGAGCGAGATATTCTTGAGACAAGATATTCCGCGGACCGGCCCCATTCCCTTCTCAGAGTCAAAAGGCCCCTTTCCGATTCTAGTTCCGCGGGCTGACGGGTTGTGAGAATTCAAGCTCCAGGCCTCGATTCCCTTTGCGGCAAGAGGAGCGAGAGTCTTCGGGTGAAGAACCTTTGAGCCGAAGAACGAAAGCTCCATCGCCTCCTCGTAAGTCATGTCGTCAACCAGGATGGCATCCTTTACGACACGGGGATCAGCAGTATAGATTCCGTCAACATCTGTCCAGAACTCAACCTTGCTGGAAGAAAGCGCGGAGCCGATTATAGCCGCGGAGAAGTCCGATCCGTTGCGGCCAAGAAGCCCCATCTTAGGCTCGTCCGACGGATGCGCAGTCCAGGCGCAGATAAATCCCGGAAAGAGCAGAATCTGAGCCTGGTCGCTCTCCGCTCCATCGCGGTAGCGTCCGAGAGCCTGAGCAGTGCGGGTATAGTCAGGATCGCCCTCTTTCTGAGAGCCTGTTGTAAAAATGAACTTGCGGCTGTCAAGGACAAGCACACGCTGTTTTCTTGCCACAAGGACGGCGTTGACAATCGGAACACAGCACAGCTCGCCCATTCCCATTATCCTGCAGTGAATGGAGTCCGGGCACTCGCCGAAAACCGCAAGTCCCGACAGCAGCTTCTCAAGCTCCGCAAAATAAGGCTCAAGACGCGCCATGACATCGTCCGCCTTGAAGCCCTTTACAGACGAGTAAAGCTCCGCGCATATATCCTCATGGGTCTTTCTTATCGCGCTCACAAACTCAGCGGGATTCTTTCCTGCCACACATCCATCAATAGCGGCCTGCAGCGCATTGGAAACGCCTGCCACAGCGGAAATAACAACGCTTATCCTGCCGCTCTTTGCCCTGCCAATCATTATCTCAACAGAATCAAGGATTCTTCGGGCAGAGCCCATTGACGTTCCGCCAAATTTCAATGTAAGCATACAAAACCTCAAAAACAAAAAAATCGTTATAAGTATAATAAATTGGCTTCTTTCTTACAATTACAGGCTGGCACGGCAGGAGCATTGAGCATCACAACCGGCTTTAATCGAAAATGTGAATCGTACTCACCCCGCCACTGTGTCCGCGACATGGAAGGCGCGCCTAGTAAAGCGCAAAGGTGAACGGCTTTGCGCATAGATAAA
>CAZURC010000129.1:0-4614 GCA_964623405.1 uncultured Treponema sp. | reverse complement strand
GCCTACGGCTGTTACTATATCTCTCTTTATGGGAAAACACTTTATCGCAAGCCAAAAATCCAGGCCAATCAAACTCTTATATCTATAAGATAATAAAAAACATACTTATCGTGTAGATATTTAAAACAAGGGACAAAATGACACAGTTTTTCTTTTCTGCAAGAAACATACCGTCCAAAAGTACCCATTTCTTTCTATGCGGATGGCTTGTCTGGTCAATTTTTACCATAATTTCCTGTGCGCGAGCGTAAGATGCCGCTTTTAAGCAGACTCTGCCCCAGATATTAGCCCCGCAGTCCTTGCCGCCAGGCAAGGATGAGCGATTAGCGAAGGGCGTTTAGCTGGCCGCGGGCAGGAAAATACGGCTCATAAATACAAAAATAAAAGTTGGCACGCTTAATGCTTTTAATATAAGTGAAAGCCAAAACAAAAGGCTTTCGAGAAACAAATTAAAAAATTACAGATTTGTTCTAGGAGGTAATGTATGAACGAATTAGCACTTTTCAATGATTTCTTTAATGATTTTGGAGATGACGGTTATACAATGCCGTCTTTGAACCTTAAAAAGATGTTCCGCACTCCAAAGGTTGATGTAAAGGAAGGCAAAGATGCCTACACCTTGAACATGGATATGCCTGGAATGACAGACAAAGATGTAAATGTTGAGCTTAACCAGAATGTTCTGACAATTTCTTCTTGCAAAGAGACAAAGAAAGAAGAGAAATCAGACAAGAAGGATGATTCTAAATGGCTTATCCGCGAACGCAGTGTTTCTTCATTTGAAAGAAGCTTTACGTTGCCGGATGATGTGAACAGCGAGAATCTTTCCGCTACTGTAAAGAACGGAGTCTTGACAATAACAATGCCACGCAAGGCTCTTACACAGCCTAAGCGCATTGCGATTACAGCGGCCTAAAACTAAAGCCTAGCTTGAAAAGGCATCTGCTAAAAAAAGGCAGATGCCTTTTTTATTGTCTGCTGATATAATCATGCTATGGCTAACGGAATTGAAGACTTAAAGGAAAAGAACAAAGAAAACAGCGGCAAGACAATAAAGCCTCATGAGTTCACTCAATGGAAGAACTTCCAGGGCCGCGAGGATGCGGAGATGCTTGAGGAGAAATCATCCGGCTGGAGCGCTGTAAAAAGCAGAAAAGGCGACTATGACTCCTTGTGGGAAGATGACTAGGGAAATCCAATGGATGTTATAATATTGCAGCCTCCGCTTATGCAGCTGAACACGGCTTACCCTAGCGGCGCTTATTTGTCAGATTTTTTCAAGAAAGAAGGCTGCTCTGTAAAATGGCTGGATTTGAATATCGCGCTTTTTTACGAAATATTCTCAAGGAACGGGCTAGAGAAGCTTTTTGACTTGTCCTGCGGCAATGCGCTTTCTCTTGCGCAAACGGCGGATAAAAAGGGAGACAAGGCAACAGCCTTTAATCTGCGCAGGTATGTTTCAGAAAAAAATCTTTGGATAAACTGGATAGAGCGTATCACTTTGATTCTGCGCGGAAAGGGCTTTGAGTGCGCGCATTCATTTGTTTTTGGCGCGCATGTTCCTCGCGGCAACAGAATGGAAAACTACCTTTCTAATCTTGACCACACGCTCACGACAGATGACGCGCGGAGCCTTGCAAGCCTTGCTCTTGCGGACTTGGCGGATTATATAAGCGTGGCTTTTGACAGCAACTTTAGCCTTGTCCGCTATGCAGAAAGCCTTACAATAAGCGAGAGTGTTTTCAGCGAAATTGAAAAAGGCGCAGACAGTCCGGTAATAAGGCACTTCTACGAGCCGCTTCTGGAAAGACTGTTTTCGGGGTGGTTGAGCCTGTCGAAACCACAAGAATCAAATAAACAGATGTTTCGCTTCGCTCAACATGACGGAATTACGGCGTCTCAGCATGACAGGGAATGTCATTCTGAACTTTTTTCAGAATCTCAGCACGACAGGACCTTAGTCTTAATCTCGATTCCTTTCCCTGGAACTTTCGCCGCTGCTCTTTCAACAGGAAGATTCTTTAAAAAACATTTTGGAAACAAGGTATATGTTTCTATGGGAGGCGGCTTTATAAACACAGAGCTGCGTGAGACTAGAGAAGAAAGCCTTGCAAAATATACAGATGCTCTCTGCTTTGACCGCGGCTACGCAAGCTACAAGACGCTGCTGGAAAGACTGGCTCGTGATTCTGAGCGATCAGCCTGCCGGCTGGCAGAAAGTGAAGAATCTAGCAATGTTTCGGCTTCGCCTCAACATGACGGAAACCGTCATTCTGAACTTGTTTCAGAATCTCCAATCTACAAGCTCCGGCAGTTCAAAGACAAGCCGGGTCATCATGTTTCCATAGTTGATGAAGCACCTCCCGCAAAAGACGACCTGCTTTTTGAAAGCCAGACAACTAGGTCGCTGATTCCAGATTTTTCCGACATAGATTTCTCGCTTTATCCGCGCCTAATTGATGACACAAACCCTATGCACCGGCTCTGGTCTGACGGCTCATGGATAAAAGCATATATGGCCCACGGCTGCTACTGGCATAAATGCGCTTTCTGCGATGTGACTTTGGACTATGTAAAGAGCTTTTGCATGACAGATATTAAAAAGCTCTATGAGGGGCTTTATGCGCAGTGTATAGAGAAAAACATCTACGGTATTCATTTTGTTGACGAGGCTATGCCTCCGTCCGCAATGGTCGCCTTTGCAAAAGAAAACATTGAAAGAGGCTCGCCTATAAGCTGGTGGGGAAATATCCGCTTTGAAAAATATTTCACGCGCGATGTCGCGGATTTCCTCGCTTACGGAGGGTTGATTGGAGTAAGCGCAGGACTTGAGAGCGCGACAGGAAACGGGCTTTCCGCAATCCACAAGGGAACGGATCTGGAGTCGATTGTGGCGGCTTGCTGTGCGTTCAAGGAAGCTGGAATCCTTGTCCACGCATATATGATTTACGGCTACTGGTGGGAAAAGCCGCAGGACTTGATAAATTCAATGGAAACTTTGCGCCAGTTCTATGAAAACGGACTTTTGGATTCAAGCTTCTGGCACAAGTTTGTCTTGACTCGCCATTCAAGAGTTTATAATGAGTGGAAGCAAGGCTTGATAAAAGATTTAAAGCCGATACTGCCTGATGAAAACAAAAAGTCGCCTCTTTTCGCCAAGAATGGTCTTCATTTTGAAGGAGAAAAGTCGTCAGAAAAATATGGAAGCTCGCTTGATTATTCTCTTGAGCAGTGGATGCATGGACGTGGACTTGAAAAACAGGTGCAGAAATGGTTTGATTTTCCAGTCCCCAGACCAACAGTCTCAAAAGATTTTATCAAAAAATTAATTGATAGATATGTAGCGAACGGCGGCAAAGCCGCAAAAACAGTCCAATGGACTGTTTTTAGTGAGTCTCCGAGCAGCTGTGCTGCGAAGGCGTCAGAAAAAAGATTCCGTCCGGTGGTTGAGCCTGTCGAAACCACTACAAAGCAATCTAAAATCACAGATGTTTCGGCTTCGCCTCAACATGACGGCCAATTCTGGCTAGGCGGAGAAAAAATCACGCTGCCAAACGGAAAAGTGCTCTGGTTCTACATGGGCGAGCTTTATGAGGAAGAGGCAGACGCTGACATATCAAAGTTCCGTGGCAAAGGTTTGTGCTCTCTTTTGTAATAAACTAGCTTGCAACTGGCGCTCTTTCTCTAAAATTCCAGTGGAAAGAAAATCCAACCTCTGTGCTGTCAACGCTGGGATTAATTCCCTTGAACCATGTCCGTCCTTTCTGCCGGAATGCATGTTTTGCATTGCAGAACAAGGTAAACGCGACTGGATGAGTGTCTGTGCGGAACTCAAATCCATAATTCAGGAATTGCACATCATCTCTCTCGTGTCCATAAAACACAAGGGGTGAATAAGAAACATATCCGTGCTGTGTAAATTTCTTTGTCAAGGAAAGAGAAGCCTGGATTCCGCCGGAAAATGAGTTATAGACAAAACTTTCTCCAGAAACACCGTTCTTTGAGTCATTAACTGAAAACTCAAAATATGAATATGCGCCAAACAGGGAGACTGCAATCCAGTGGCGCTGCATGATTGGAAACAGTTTCTGCACGTCAAGCTCTATCGAGCGAAGATTTGTATTCAAGTCTATCTCATGTGCAAAATCCGGCTGCTCTGTCCATAAAAAATCAACTTTATTAGCAAAGCCAAGATTAAGCTGCGCGCTTGTCAAAAGCATGTTGTCATAGAATGAGTGGAAAAGAATTCCTTTAGAAATCAAGACCTGATTAGGATAATTCTCATTTCCATCCGCGCTCGCCATCAGTGAATTCTCAATGCTCTGGAAACCCTCCGTAGTCTCAAGCGTCCATCTCATTCCATCAATAGGTACAAGCGACTTGATTTCCATCGGGAAAGAGGGAAAAGCAAAGAAAGAGAGTGAACAAAAAATCATTGTCATTCCGAACTCGCGGACTTTCGTTGTTGTCCGCGCTTGTTTTCGGAATCTATTAAGATGCTGAAAAAAAATCAGCATGACATTCCGTCCGTCCATTCTCTTCTCCATAAAAATGATTTTTACGCTCTTGCCAGTCCCGCCTTTCTCGCTTCGTCCGCAACCGCTTTCGCCACAA
>CAZURC010000128.1:0-4700 GCA_964623405.1 uncultured Treponema sp. | reverse complement strand
TCTGTCAGTTTCATAAAAATCTCCTGTATTTGTTCGTCATGTTGAGCGAAGGAAACATCACTGTTTACAGATTCTTCGCTACGCTCGGAATGACGATTGCTTTGCTCAGAACTCCTTGTTTTGGTTCTTAATTAACTTGTCATTTGACTAAACAAAAAATATACTTATTTTGAATATATAAAAATAACCAAAATCGAAAATAATTATATATCCAGATGCATTTTATATGGCAATGTGGATGGTGATGAAGTGAGCTTTATTATTGATAAAAGTAGCCGGGAGCCTGCATATATTCAGCTTTATGAGCATATAAAAAACAATATTATTAACGGCGTTTATCCGCACGGAAGCAAAATTCCTTCTAAGAGAGTAATGGCCGCAGAAACTGGCGTAAGTGAAATCACGGTAAAGCATTCTTATGGTCTTCTTTGCGACGAAGGGTATCTTGAGTCAAGCGAACGCAGCGGATTTTATGTTTCGTTTAGCGCAGAAGGTGGATTTGCGGTTTCACAGACACAAAGCTGGATAACAAAGGGAAAAAAAGACCCTAAATCAAATTCAATAGAGCTAGCATTTCCTTTTTCCGTTATAACAAAAACTGTCCGGCGAATTCTAAATGAATATGCCGAAAGCGTGCTTCAGAAATCTCCGAACCAAGGATGCATAGAGCTAAGAAGAGCAATTCAGCAGTATCTGGCACGTAATCGAAACATTTTTATAGAAGAAAATCAAATTGTAATTGGCTCTGGCGCAGAGTATCTGTACAGCATGGTTGCAAAGCTTTTTGGACATAATAAGATTTTTGGGCTTGAGTCGCCTTCTTATGAGAAAATTGAGAAAGTTTATAGGATTGCAGGGGCAAGATGCGAGCTTTTGCCGCTAGGAACAGATGGAATAGAGAGTGCTGCCCTTGCAAATTCAAAGGCGGATATAATTCACATCTCGCCTTACAGAAGTTTTCCTACGGGAATCACAGCTTCGGCCTCAAAACGATATGAGTATGTGCGTTGGGCAAAGAAAAACGGTCGTTTTATCGTTGAGGATGACTTTGAGTCGGAGTTTTCTGTTTCAAGCAAGCCCGAGGAGACTGTTTTTGCCCTTTCCGATGATGACAATGTGATCTACATGAACACCTTTTCCAAGACAATTTCCCCTTCGCTTCGCATTGGCTATATGATTCTTCCGAAAAGGCTTCTGAGAATATTTGAGTACAAGCTTGGCTTTTTCTCCTGCACTGTTCCGACATTTGATCAGCTTGTGCTTGCAAGGCTTATTTCATGTGGCGACTTTGAACGTCATATAAACCGCATCCGCCGGCAGAAGAGAAAAGCAATTGTAGAAAGCAAGCAGAGTTTTTGATATAATTGCAAGGAATTTGAATTGCGCCTTTTTTAGGCGATGGAGTTTTTATGGCAGAAAAAGATTTGTGCCCTTGTGGCTCTGGCAAGACTTACAGTGAATGCTGCGAGCCTATTATAAAAGGGAAAATTGCTGCTCCGACAGCAGAAAGCCTTATGCGTGCGCGCTATTCTTCATATGTAAAGCACGAGATTGACTTTATTATCAACTCTTGCGAAGAAGGAGAGAAAATTGCAGAAATTGATCGCAAGGCGACAGAGCAGTGGTCAAAAGAGTCAACCTGGCATGGTCTCAAGATTCTAAGAACAGAAAAGGGCAAAGAGAATGATGATGAGGGCATCGTTGAATTTGAGGCGATCTACACAGATAAAAGTCATTTGCACGAAGTCCATCATGAGAACGCATATTTTAAGAAGATAGACGGAAAATGGCTGTACGAGGTAGGAGACGTAAAGCCAATGACTGTGGTGCGTGAAGGCAAAAAAATAGGCAGAAACGACCCATGCCCATGCGGCAGCGGGAAAAAATATAAGAAATGCTGTGGCCGATAGGACACAGCATTTCATAAAATTATTGCGACAACAGGAGCAATAACCTTGCTGTGGCCGATAGGACACAGCATTTCATAAAATTGTTGCGACAACAGGAGCAACAACCTTGTGTGGCCGATAGATGACACAGATTATTACAGGATTCCATGCTATTGAAGAGCGGTTGCGCCGCGCTCTTGCTGAAGGAAAAGCGCAAGGGCTTTCTATAAGGCTTGCAAAAAGCGGCCCGCGCATAAAAAAAATACTGGAAACAGCAAAAAAAGCTGGAATCCCGGTTACAGAAGCAAGTAAAAATTCTCTTGATGAGCTGGTAAAAGCTTTGCCGGAAACAGCCCGTGATCACCGTGGAATTGTGATGGTTGAGGAAAGCTCGTCAGAAAAAAGACAGAGGGGAATTGATTTTGACCAGTGGGTTGCGATGGCGCAAAAAACAGATTCCTCTAAAAGACAGACTGTGATAGTGCTGGATAGCGTGACTGATCCTCATAACGTGGGTGCTATTTTACGTTCCTGTGATCAGTTTGGAGCAGGACTTGTTGTCTTGCCGGCACGCCGCAGCGCAAATGATTTTTCCGATAACGAGATTATTTCACGTTCTTCCGCAGGCGCAAGTGAGTATGTGCCGGTGAGCGTTGTGACAAATCTTGTGCGCTCTGTGCAGCAGCTTAAGAATGCGGGGTTCTGGGTTTATGGAGCGGATGCAGGCGGCAGCAGTGTAATGACGCTGAATTTTCCGGCAAAGACATGTATTGTTATGGGAAGCGAAGGAAAAGGAATTTCAAGGCTCCTGAAGGAAGAGTGCGACAGCATCATCTCAATTCCTACTTGCGGAAATATTGACAGTCTTAATGTTTCGGTTGCGGCGGGAGTTCTTCTATACGAGATTTACAGGCAGGAATTATGTCGCAGTTAAGCTGCAAGAACCTTACAATTGGATATGACTCAAAGATTATCGTGCGCAACTTGAATTTCTCGGTGAATGCCGGAGATTATCTTTGCATTGTCGGTGAGAATGGAAGCGGGAAAACCACGCTGATGAAAACAATTCTTCATCTTTTAAGACCGATTTCTGGAACAATAGAAACTGGCGATGGACTTTTATCAGATGAGATTGGATATTTGCCGCAGCAGACATTTGTCCAAAAAGATTTTCCTGCAAGTGTCCAGGAAATTGTGCTTTCGGGATGTCAGAGCAGATGCAAAAAGCGCCCGTGGTACAACAAGGCAGAAAAAGCTCTTGCGCGTGAAAGTATGGAAAAGATGGGAATCTTGCCTCTTGCCCGCCGTTGCTATCGCGAGCTTTCTGGCGGACAACAGCAGAGAGTTTTGCTTGCCCGTGCTTTGTGCGCAACACAGAAAATGCTTTTGCTTGATGAGCCAGTGAGCGCCCTAGATCCAGGAGCGCAGGAAGAAATGTATTCACTTATCGAGCAGCTCCATGGTGAAGGAATCACAATTATCATGATTAGCCACGATATTGAGGCTGCGCTAAAATATGCGACACACGTTCTTCATATCGGAGCAGAAATTTTCTTTGGCACGAAAGATGAGTTTGTTCATAAGTCTACGTGTCCCGATTGCAACGGGCAGATGCAGAAAATTGCAGGACTTGGAAGAATGTTTACACGCGGAGTATGATTATGACAACTTTGATTCAGTATTTTCAGTTTGCGTTTGTCCGTTACGCTTTTATTGTCGGCGTTCTGATTGCCCTTTGCTCTTCACTTTTGGGAGTTACTCTAGTCCTAAAGAGATTCAGTTTTATAGGTGACGGACTCAGTCATGTCGCGTTTGGAGCAATGTCAATTGCAGCTGTGTTGAATCTTTCGAACAATATGTACTTGGTTCTGCCGCTCACAGTTTTGGCGGCGGTCTTGCTTTTGCGTACTGGAAAAAACACAAAAATTCAGGGAGATGCTGCGATCGCTATGATTTCTGTCGCCGCGCTCGCGCTCGGATATTTGATTATGAACATCTTTAAGTCGGGAACGAATCTTGCGGGCGATGTCTGCTCAACTTTGTTCGGCTCGACTTCAATTCTTACTCTGACAAAAAGCGAGGTTTATTTGTGCGTTGTGCTTTCTGTTGTTGTGATTGCCTGCTTCTTTGTTTTTTACAACAAGATTTTTGCCGTGACGTTCGATGAGAATTTCGCGCAGGCAGTCGGAACCCACGCAAGCATGTACAATCTTGCAATCGCCGTGATTATCGCTGTGATTATCGTGCTGGCGATGAATCTTGTCGGCTCTCTTTTGATTTCCGCGCTCGTGATTTTTCCTGCTCTTTCGGCAATGAGGATTTTTAAGAGCTTTAAATCTGTAACAATCTGCTCTGCATGTGTCAGTGTTTTTTGTTCTGTTGCGGGGCTTTTGATTTCAATTCTTGCAGGAACTCCAGTTGGCTCTACAATTGTCGCCGCGGACTTGGTGGCATTTATCGGATTTTTTGCTGCTGGGAAAGTTATAGGAAGATAAACACGAGCATTTAACAAACATAAGTTTTGAATTATAATTCAAAGCATTATGGCAAATATTTACGAAAAATCACTCGAAAAACACGCTGAATGGAAAGGCAAAATCTCAACTGAGCTGAAAATGCCTTTGGAAACCAGAAACGACTTGTCGCTCGCTTACACTCCTGGCGTTGCCGAGCCTTGCCGCCAAATCAACAAAAATCCTGATGACGTTTACAAGTACACTTGGAAAGGAAACACAATCGCCGTTGTCTCAGACGGAACTGCTGTTCTTGGACTTGGCGACATCGGACCTGCGGCGGGACTTCCTGTAATGG
>CAZURC010000127.1:0-4731 GCA_964623405.1 uncultured Treponema sp. | reverse complement strand
GTATATAGTTCCAAGGCAAACCAGCGTGTAGCACATTATTGTGCGGTTTTGACATACGCTACACGACCAGAAGCCATTTTCTTAAATTAAGCCGGTTATAATACTAAAAGACAGGACTTAGATGTTCAGATAAAAACTCCGGAGGAGGTTTATACAAAATGGATTTCGGCGATATTTTAGATCAGTGGACAGAAAAGCAAAAAAGCGGAAAAAAGGGCGCAGGACACGCTACGACGCAGACTAGCCATAAGAAAGCTAATGCTCCCTCACCGGAGGAAAAAGCCCTTAAGAAACAGAAGGACACACCCAAATCAATAAACCCCATGGAGCTCTGGCTCCGCAGATACGGCACCGTAGACAAGGACAGCCTTGCGGACGAGAGCAGCGAATCTGAAAAAATGAGAAGCCGCGAGTATCTAAGAGAAATGCGGCCGGAGGCAAGAATAGACCTTCATGGGCTGACCCGCAATGAGGCATGGACAAGACTGGAAAGCTTTGTGAACGACTGCCTCAGGCGCGGGCTGCGCAAGATAGAGATTGTCCACGGAAAGGGAATCCATAGCCACGGATCAGATCCAGTGCTTGGCGCTATGGTGCGGGTATTCATTGAGCAGAACAAGCACTTAGGCGCAAGCGGCCACAACGACAGAAACCACGGCGGCTCCGGCGCAACCTGGGTTATATTAAAATAGTGTTTTATAAGCCCGCAGCCTTGTAACCGGCGGCTTTTTTGATTATTTTTATTGTAAACTTGTAGCAGCCTTAATTGCGAGTGTTGTAAATAAATAATAAAAATGCACGTAGGCAAGGTTCCGCTTTGAAAAACAATCTGCACAAGCGAAGCGCGGAAGCCGTTTTTCATAAGCGGGGCCTGCCGAGAGTGCATTTTTAATGTTTCCAAAGTAGAAATTAAGGCCGATAAAAGGAAAAATGCAGTGGAAGACTTGTACTCAATTCTAGGTGTTCAGAAAACAGCGACGCAGGACGAAATAAAGAGCGCATATCGCCGTCTTGCGATGAAGTATCATCCTGACCGCAATCCTGGAGACCAGACAGCCGAGGCTAAGTTCAAGGATATAAACGCCGCCTATGATGTGCTTGGAGACGAGACCAAGCGCCGCCAGTATGACCAGCAGGGCTTCTATGGCGAGCAGCAGACCTATAGCCAGCAGTACAGCGCATGGGGACAGCAGCCGGATGATCCGTTCTGGCAGTGGGCAAACTATGGCAGGCAGAATGGATTTAACGGCGGCCAGAGACGCACGTATTACTATGAGTACGAGAATCCAGAGAAAGACTATACACGCAGTGACTGGGTGAGCCAGTTCCTTAAGAACACAGGCATCCTTATCGTGAGCATTTTCTTCATAAGGTGGTGCTGGATTATAATTCCTATCGGGCCGGTGCTGTGCCTTGCGGGAATTGTAAAAGGATTTACAGGGGCGCTCAAGAGCCTGCGCGGGATTTTTGCAAGGAATGCAAAGTAAAAAAAGACCCCGAACTAGATTGTCCGGGGTAAAAGCCCATATTAATATGGGGAATAAGTATTAGCGCTCGCGGAAAATTATGCGTCCGCGGTTCAAGTCGTAAGGAGAAAGAGCGACTTTTACAGTGTCGCCCGGCACAATTCTGATATAGTGCTTGCGCATTTTGCCGGAAAGATGCGCCATTATCACATGCCCGCCGTTCTTGAGCTCAACACGGAACATTGTGTTTGGCAGGGCCTCCTTTACAATTCCTTCAACTTCAATAGCTTCTTCTTTAGCCACATTTCCTCCAAAAAAGTTTGCCTTTTTGTTATTTCTTGGTTATATTATTATCTACTTAATAATAATCTTGTCAACGGGAGCATGTTGCAATGGAAAATGCATTTCTTGAGAAAGTAAAAAATGAGCTTCTGGAGCAGAGACAAACTATACTTGGCTCTCTTGCTGCTCAGAATGAGGACTATAAAAAGATAATTGAGTCTGGAGACACAGGAGACGAGATAGATGTGGCCTCGGATGTTGTGGACGGCAGGCTCCTTGAGTCACTTGGCGCTCAGGATTCCAACCGGCTCAAGATGATAGACGCCGCCCTTGACCGCATAAAGCAGGGAACCTATGGCAAGTGCATTGTCTGCAAGAAGGATATTCCAGAGAAAAGACTAGAGGCGATTCCTTATGCGGTCATGTGCATAGACTGCCAGACTCATAATGAGAGAATGAACCGATAGAAAGCTAGATTTTATAGAAAGATATTCTTCCTTTATCCGGATACGCAAGCTCTGTGTATCCGGTTTTTTTTGCAAGGGAGAGCGCCTGCTCAAACGCAAAGTCAAGGTGGATACAGTTGTGCGAGTCAGAGGCGAGCATGACCGGCACATTGCGCTCATGCAGAAGCTCAAGGAAATAAGGGGAAGGGTAAGGAGTTGTTGTGTAGCCACGGCTGATTGCTCCCGTATTTATTTCCGCTATTACACCGGCGCGGCTTATCGCCTTTGCAGTCTCTTTTAGCTCATTTCTGTACCATTCCTCATCTTCATCAAAGAAATGGATTTTCTCATTGAACTTCCTGATAAGGTCGGGGTGGCCGATTATAGAGAAGCTGCACGATGAGAGCATTTCTCTTTGGGTTGAAAAGTAATGGCCTATAAGACGCTTTACGTCTCCATTGTAAATGGTTTCAAGCCCTTCCATCAGCTTCTCTGCGCTCCAGTCAACAGGCAGCATTTTTTCCGGGCTGTCCTCTCCGTTGTTCAGGTAGTGGACAGAGCCTATAAGAAACTCAGGGCCAAGGCTTTTGTAGGCGAAAAAGTCGGGGCGGCAGAAACCGCTTATATAGTCGGCCTCAAAGCCAAGCCTTATATCAAGCTGTCCGCTGTATTTCTGCGCCAAGAGCTCAACGTTGCTTTTATAAGTAGAGAAATCCGCCTGCTTTATGCTGTCTCCAAACGGGTGCGGCCAGGTTGAGTGGCTTGAGAAGCCCAGGATTCTCATTCCCTTGTCCAGCGCACTTGACACGTTCTCTTCCAGCGTGCTCTTGCCGTCGCAGAAAGTTGAGTGTGTGTGAAAGTTTACCTTGAGCGCAAGAGAGGGGCTAGATTCTTCCATTTATTATGTCCAGGGCTTTGCGGATTATCATGTCCGGCTTCTGCGGCTTTACGAGATATGACTTTGCTCCGAGAGAGAGAGCTTGAATAATAGCGTCTCTCTGTGTTGACTGCGAGTAAACAAGGACAGGAGACTTTATCTGCTTGCGGCGCAGCGTCTGCAATATATCCAGTCCGCTTATCCCTTTCATGAATATATCCATGACAATTAGAGTGTAGCTGTTAGCGTTTGCGGCCTGCAGGAACTCTGTCCCGCTGGAAAAAAGGTCGCACTTGGCGTTTATAGCCTTGAATGTGGTGTCAAGAATCTGCCGCGAGACAGGATCCTCATCGACAATCGCAATGTTCAGAAGCGCGCCCTCCGCATCCTCTTTCCCGCTGGCAACTCCAGTGTCTGAGTAGAACGTCATCTCAAAGGAGCCGTCCTCATCGCTGCTTGTCGGGGTAAGTATGTTGTCGGAAACCAGCTCCTGGACGCTTGCGTCTGTTCCGCCATCCACAACAGAGTTGAGAATCTGTGTAAGGTCTGTAACAACCTCTATGCCCTGGTACTCCGGATGCCCGCTTATAAAGTCCTCTACGAACGAGTCCAGGGACAGGACTTTCACGTTTTTCCTTTCTATTCTTTGGTCAGAGAGAATGTTGTCAAAGAGAACCTCAAGGTTTGAGCCGTCAACAAAGCTCAAGGAGAGAGCTGTCATCATTACGATGACCTTGGGGCTGTCAAGCCTGTTCTTGTCCATCAGCTCAGGGAGCTTGTATTTGAGCAGAGCCATCTTCTCCCTGTTCATTCCCTGCGCAAGCTCTATAAAGATGATGTTCTTGTTAAGGTGAATCTCAAGCACGCATGGCGTCGTGTCCAGGGAAAAAGCCGAGTGCAGAATCTTCCCGATAGACTCAAAGAACACATCGAACTTAATCGGCTTTGCAAAGTATTTTACAACCCCGTAGCGCACAAGGGAGGCCGCCTCTTCTTTTTCTATATGAGGACCTGCAATAATAACCGGAGTGTGCACTGTGTTCGGGTTTGACATTTTCTGGTCAAGAAAATCCTGCATAAGCGGGAGAGGGTCGTCCAGGTTGATAATGATAAGGTCCGGCAGCAGTGAAGAAAGCTTGATAAAAGCGTCGCGGTGCCCCTCTCCAGTCTCCACAGAGATGTTCTCCTCTGTGAGCTTTTCTGTAAGGAACTCGCGGAGAAGAGGCGTTGCGTCAATAATTAGAACCTGCTTTTTAGGAAGCTGCGCCGGCATAACAGTAAGATTTTACGTAAATATAGATGATTTTTCAATGAAGAGATTGTTATAAGACACGGATTGTGCATTATTGCGCCTCTAATAGACATAAGCTCGAATTACATTGGAAACATTAAAAATGCACTCTCGGCAAGAACCCGTTTTGAAAAACGGCTTCCGCGCTTCGCTTGTGCAGATTGTTTTTCAAAACGGAACCTTGCCTACGTGCATTTTTATTATTCACCTGTACCATTCGAGCTTATGTCTATTGAAAACCTTTTTATTGACAAAACCTTAAATAAAACTTAAATTAAAAAGCGAGGGAGTTATTTATGAAAGTGTTTGACGAAAGTCATCAGTCATCAGTCATCAGTCATCAGTCATCAGTCATCAGTCATCAGTCAT
>CAZURC010000126.1:3290-4779 GCA_964623405.1 uncultured Treponema sp. | reverse complement strand
GCGGAAGAGTAAAATCAACAAATCATAGCAATTAAGCGGGATTCCATTCAGGAGTTCCGCTTTTTTAGCTTATTTTAATCACTGCGCCTGCTGTGTCAGTAAGATAGCCTCGTGACTTTTCTTTTTTAACAATGCGCACCTCATATTTCCCTGCCACAAGACTATCCGGAACTGCGACATCTACTGTGTTTGAGGCGATTCTTGTAAAGCTTGCGCCGCGAGCGAAAACTTTTTTAGATTTGCTGTCTGTAACTTGCGAAAAAAGAACTCCCTGTTTTTCATCTGCGAAATCGAATTTTAAATTACGGCCGTATATTCTGAGAGTGCTGCCTCTGGCGAAATCAAGATTTTCCGATGGCTCGCCGTCAGGAGTGAGAGAGTAGAGTGCAAGTATTTTTGGGGCTTTTACAATTTCACCAGCGTTGCTTTTATATGCCACGGATGAAGACAGTTCTTTTTCGACTTCCTTGTTTGAAACGCTCTTAAGAACGAATTTGTTTCCCTCTTTTCCAGTGGAGAAACGGGAAACGCGGCTTTCCGCTTTGCCGTGAGCCGCGAAATATAGCGTTACCCAGGGGAGATTCACTTTGCAGCCTTCTTTTAAAAGAGTCCTCACAGCCGTGTCCAAAACTGCGAGCGCAGCTATGGCATCTGCTTCCGTGAGCGTAGAGTTGTACTCACACATCCGGGCTGTTATTTCGGCAGTGCCGGCTGTTTTGTTAGCAACACTTGAAAAGCAATATTCCTCGCCATCTTTTCGCGCGTTGTTCAGTACTGTCTTAACTTCAATCATAATGCCTGTTCCTTTTATGTTCTGTGGTGAATTTATTTATAGCTTTTATTTAAAGATACTATAGTTTTAATGTAAAGACAAACAAATTTTAATACAAAGAGTAGATTACTTTAATAAAAAGTCTGAATGATTTTAATATAAAAATATGATTACTTTAACTTAAAGTCATAATATCTTTAATATAAAAAAACTATATCTTTAAGTTAAAGTTAAAAATATAATGGTCTTGCCAAGCAAGTAAAACAGTACTTGATTTTAATATCAAGAAGAAGTGGTTTAAATAAAAAGCAAGCGTTGCAAGGTGCTTTAAGCGGGCGACAGGCTCAATGGCCGCCGCGCTTCTTGTGGCAGGAGCTAGAAATTTCCGCCGTTCCAGCCCCAGTTCTGATAGCCGGAATATGTTATGTAGATTTTGTCGCCTGGAATGTCCAGCTCTTTCTTGAAAATCTCGCAGATTTTTGCGCTCATTTTCTCGCTTTGAGCAGAGTCAACACTGCCCAGCACATTCACCGAGACAAACGCACCTTTGTCCAGCTTTTTGCCTGCAAAATATAAGTCGTAGTTGTCCTCAAATCCCACCATCAGGTAAGTCTCCGGCTTGCCCATGACAGAAATCGCCTTGCCAAGTTCTGCCTTTAGGACATCCATTTTTTCCTGCGGAATAGAAACCGTAACCTTTGAATCAATCATCGGCAT
>CAZURC010000126.1:0-3190 GCA_964623405.1 uncultured Treponema sp. | reverse complement strand
GAAAGAGGTACAAAAATGCAAAGCTATCGTTTTAAGCCGGAGGGCGTTTGCGCAAAGGAAATATCTTTTGATATTGATGGCGGAAATCTCTACAACGTTCATTTTGTCGGCGGATGTCCTGGAAACACGGCTGCGGTCGGAAAACTTCTTGAAGGAACTTCTGCCGAGCGCGCGGTTCAGATTTTAAAAGGAAACTTGTGCGGAAACAAAAGAACTTCCTGCGCGGACCAGCTTGCTCGCGGTGTTGAAAAGGCTCTTGAGTCTGCGGGAAAAAGCGCGTAAGGAAGGCAAAAATGTCAAATCTTGTTTTTAGAAACGCGACTCTGGATGATGCTCCGCGGATTCTCGAAATCTACAAATACTACGTTGAAAGAACTGTAATCACTTTTGAGTGGACAGTTCCAACGCTAGAAGAATTCAAAGGGCGGATGAAGCGCACGATGGAAAAATATCCGTATATTGTCGCTGTCCAGGACGGAAAAATCATCGGATATTCATATATAGGCGCGTTTGTCGGGCGCGAGGCTTACGACTGGGCTGTTGAGACGACGATTTATCTTGATGCGGCGGAACGCCATCACGGAGCAGGCAAAGCTCTTTATCTTGTGATGGAAGAAATCTGCAGGCGGATGAACATTCTGAACTTGAATGCTTGCATCGGCTATCCAAAGGAAGATGATGAGTATCTCACAAAGAATAGCGCGTTTTTCCACGAGCATTTAGGCTACAAAATGGTAGGTGAGTTCCACGACTGCGGCTACAAATTCGGACGCTGGTATGATATGGTCTGGATGGAAAAAATGATTGGCGAGCATTCAAAGAATCCCAAAAAAGTCTTGAACTACAACGAAATCAAGAGCAGCTTAAATGACATTCTGGAATAGCTCGCCATTGGCGGATAAAGCTAGACTTTGAACAAGTCAACCTGTGCGCCGATTCTTTCGATTGAGCCACGCACTTTTCCAGAAATATCGCTTAAGGCCGATCCTGTCTCGTTGATTTTTGTCGCGCCGGTTCTCATCTCTTCCATATTGGTTTTCATCTGCAATGTCGCGTCCTGGAGCTGCTTAACTTCATCCAGAATCATCGCATTGCCTTCCTTCATTTCCTCGGAGGCGTTCCTGACTTCAACTGTGCTGTCATTCATCATTTTGAGCGCATCTGTGATCTGCTTTGAGCCTTCATTCTGCTCTTCCATTGCCGCGCGGATCTGGAGAACAACCTGCGATGTGTCTTTTAGCTCGCGGGCAACGATTTCAAATGCGGCGCTTGATTCTTGTGAGGCCCCAACAACGTTTTCTATTGATTTCTGAATATTAGAAAGCTGGTTGCCTATTGTCTTTGATTGTGCGGAAGAGGTTTCTGACAGTTTCCTGATTTCATCTGCGACAACTGCAAATCCTTTTCCTGCCTCACCTGCATGGGCCGCTTCTATTGCCGCATTCATTGCAAGAAGATTCGTCTGGGAAGCTATGCTTGAGATTGCGGAGTTTGCTTCCTGCAGCAATGCCGACTGAGTTTCAATCTCCTGCACTCTGTCGTTCACATCCTTGATTTTTTCAAATCCGTTCTGAGCGTTGTTTTCAAGATTGTCAAAAGATTTTGTCATCTTTTCCATTGACTGGTTTACAGAACTGATGTTTCCAATCATTTCCTCAACTGCCGCCGAAGCCTGAGTCACACCGCTCGACTGGTTTTCTATCATCCTGTTCAATGAGTCAATATTTGAGGAAATCTCATCAACTGCGCCTGCTGTCTGGTCAACAGAATCTGTCTGTTTCTGAATACCTGTCGTGATGCTGTTGATATTTGCTAAAATCTGTTCGATTGCGCTCGCTGTGTCTTCTGTGCTTGACTGCAAGTCGTCGCCTGCGACATCAAGCTCGTCCTTGCTCGTCTTCATTTCTTTTACAATCTGCTGCAGCTTTTCCGCGAAGCTGTTGAATCCTGTTACGACTTGGCCGATTTCATCAGAGGATTTAAATTCAATCCGCTTTGTTAAATCCGCGTCTCCGCTTGAAATATCATTTAGGGTGTCTCTTACTCCGTTCAGCGGCTTTAAAAGCGTTCTTACAAAGAGCACCGCTATCACCGTCAAAGCTGCAATCAAGACAATTACAATTGGCAGGATTATGTTTGCCATCTGCCTTGTCGTCTTTTTTATTATTTCGCGGCTTTTTGCAACAAAAACCATTCCGCTGATATTCTCATTCTCGTCTTTTAGCGGAAGGTAAACGCTCAAGTACGAAATTCCGTCTATTACGTTGTCACCAAAATATTCTTCGCCATTTACAAAAACTGCATCAATTATTTTCTGATTGTCTAAAGTTTTTCCAATATATTGTGAGCCGAGAGTTGTTGAGACGCGGGTCGTGCTTTCAAATACTGTGCAGTCAACTCCGTAGCTGTCTGCAATATGCTCAACGAAATCAGAAGAAGTCAGATCATAGCCTGCGACAACCACGCCGACTATATTTCCAGAGCTTTCTACGGGCGAGGCATACAGAATTCCGTAGCCGCTTGCTATTGTCGCTTCAAAAGAGCTTCCTGCAGCTCCGGCAAGAGCCTTTGAAATTATCACACTGTAAGAAATATCTGTGCCTTCCTTGTCGCCGTTAAGAATCTTTCCTGCCGAGTCTGTTACAAAAAGAAAATCTGCTTCAAGAACTTCTTCCTCAGTGTCCACAATGTCGCTTACCGCATCAATATCATTGTTCTCAAGAGCCAAAGTCAAATCTTCATTTTTTGAAAGTGCAAGAGCGGAATGTTCTAGTGAAGAAGTCCAGTCCTCAAAAGTATTGTTTACGCCGCTCTGTGTTGTCCTGAGCGTTTCATTTATAAATTCAGTTATTTCTGATGTGTTAATCCAAATTGCAATAACGCAAACCGCCACTGATGAAATGATAATCGCAAGCGTTGTAAGCGCCGCAATCTTTGTGGAGAGCTTTATGCTTTTCATTTTCTTCCTCTGATGTGTAGTATTTATTTAAATTATAATTCGAAATATCTAAAAGTTAAGTGAATTTTAAGTTTTTTTTCTGATAAGCAGACGATTCTGTTTTTACTACGGAATCATAGAATTGCTATAGAAAAAAATCCTATTTTCTAAACTCCTAAATCTCATTACAATATAAAAATGTTTCGTATTTATGTTGAACGCAAGCCTGGCTTCCAGAGTGAAGCGCAGAGC
>CAZURC010000125.1:0-4895 GCA_964623405.1 uncultured Treponema sp. | reverse complement strand
CATAAGAGATAGCCATCTGGACATGCTTTCCAGTTTTCTTCGCGGCTTTTGTTGCGCGCTCAAGGTTGCGCGGGTCGTTGCAAGCATCAAAGATACGGAAAACATCAACGCCGTTCTTTGCGGCAGTCTCAACGAATTTGTCAACAACATCATCAGCATAATGACGGTAGCCCAAAAGGTTCTGTCCGCGCAAAAGCATCATAATCTTTGTATTCGGCATCGCAGCGTGAAGCTTGCGGAGGCGCTCCCACGGATCCTCATTCAAGAAGCGGATGCACGAGTCATAAGTTGCTCCACCCCAAGCCTCTGCAGCCCAGTATCCGATTTTGTCGATTTTTGGAGCAATTGGCAGCATATCTGCTGTCGTCATACGAGTAGCGTGAAGCGACTGTGTAGCATCGCGCAAAACAAGTTCAGAAATACCAATTTTCTTTGCCATTTTGTCAAATACCTCTATTGATTAGTTTTTCTCGTGAAGCGCAGTCGCGATTGCGGCGACAACAGCTTTCTGGTCAACAGCGGCGGCAGCTGGAGCCGCGCTTTCAGGTTTCGGCGCCTCCTTATCAAGACCGGTCGCATGCACAAAAACTCTAAGCAAGTGCATAAATCCAATCATGATAATGAGGAAGGCAAAAACGACACACATACCAAGGACAGTAAGAATTGCGCTCTGTCCCAGCATTTCTTCGATTGTCATAAGTCCTCCAAAGGAAATATTTTTTAAACTCTAAAAAGTAGTTTAAGTATAAATTATCGAAAATGTTTATTCAATATAAAATCGGAAAACTGTTTCTCAGGGAGAGGCTTTGAGTAAAAGAGCCCCTGCTCAAAATCGCACCCAAGGCTCTCAGCAAGAAGAGCGGCATTCTCATCATCCACACCTTCAACACATACTTCCATATCAAGATGCTTCATCATCTGCACAGTATTCCTTATTACGTTCAGCATAGGAGATCTGTCAATCTCGCCTATAAATGATTTATCCAGCTTTACAGCTCTCAGGGGAAAGCCCGTAACCCTCTTTATGTTTGAGTATCCTGTTCCATAGTCATCAAGTGCAAAGAGAATTCCTATTTTATGGAGAGAATTTATATTCTGCTCTGCGAGCGCGGGATTAAAGTCACAGGAATTTTCTGTGATTTCAAACCTTATCTGCTCAGGAGACACCCCATAAGCATTCAGGCAGTCAATCACAGTGTCAACAACATCTATCCGGGCGCACTGCGCTTTTGACAGCTTTACTTCTATATACTTAAGCCCTAGTCTCTTGAACTCGATGCTAGAAGCGAAGCGGCAAACTTTCTCAAGAACAATGCTGTCTATCTTATGAATCAGACCGTTATTCTCTGCAGCAGGCAGAAACACAGACGGCTCGATATATCCATAGTTATTATCCTTAAGCTTGACAAGCGCCTCGGCAGAAACGAAACGGTTTTCTCTTATCCCCCACACAGGCATAAAGAAAACCTCAAAATTACCATATTGAACCGCATCTTTCAGGATTCTGTCTATTTCATTTTTTACCTTAAAGTCTATTGTTCCAGCAAAATCGCTTATAAGGGCAGGCTTTGCCGTCCTCCCGATAACCTTATGGAAATTCCTTGAGAAATACTCAAAATACTCCCAATTCCCAATATCATCCGGAATATTTAAAACACAGACGCTTATCTCAGGAAAAAGTTCGAAGCCCAGGTATTCTATTGTTTTCTCGAGAGTCCTGTTTATATCCTCGGCAAGACTCTCCATATCGTCTTTTTCCGCTGACTCGGCGCACACTGCAAAAAGCGACTGATCATAATAATAGATGTCAAATTCACCCTTGCGGCGAGAGACAACAGAGCGAAGAATATCTGAAAAATATCTCAGGAACCTAGAATAGTTCTCATGTCCTATATAAAGAGAAATATTCTTTGTATTCAAGAGTCTTAGAAGAATCATACTGCGGGAAAGCCTGAGCGTGAAACCCCTCCTGCAATCCTCCTCGAACGACGCGGCATTCTTTGCGTTTACGGAAGGATCTAGCAAAAGCTCCGGACGCTGCGTGAACAGAAGAATAAGATACGCGCTTACAGAAACAACAAACATCTCAACCTGAATTTCAGGGAACAAATACTGAATCAGCGCGAACGCAAGGTTAAAGGCGTATATTATTATTGAAAGGGTCTTCTTTATCCGTGGAACAATCTTCCGATACTTGCATATAAGGAAGATTCCAGCCACAAAGAAAGCAAGAGAGAAAAGGTAAAGGACTATGACAGCATTGCTCTCATAATAACGCATTGCTCCGCTTATAAAGAAAATCCGCTTAAAAGGGACATCAGATAAGATAAAGACAACAGGAAGAGCACATAATATCAAGAAACAGAGCCTTGCCGCGTTTTTCTTGAACAAAATCTGCCAAATTCCTATTGAGGAGAGCATGAACAGCGTCGCAACCGGAACAATAAAGCGCTCCGCCACCATGAACATGTAGCAGAAGAAATACGCGGCGGACAAAGCAAGAGGCGAATAGTCAAGCTTTGCGGAAATCAGCTGGAATATGACTCTAGCAAGAACCGCAATCAGTATGACAAGCAGCTCAAGGACAAAAAAACGGTTTGTGCGGCCAGACAAGGTCTTCTTGAAGAAAGCGGAGCACAGGAGGACAGAGGCTATAATAAAAGCGCAGACATCAAAGAAGAAACCTGTGCTCAGCATACCATCTCTCCCCTCTCTATGCACCCGTTATTGGCGCATATAAAGTCAATAAAATCCTTCTCAGGGAGCGGCTTTGAAAAATAGAAGCCCTGTATATAATCGCATCCAAGCTCCTCAAAGAAACCGCATGCCTCCTTGTCCTCCACACCCTCTATAAGAACACTCTTGTCCATCTCCTTGAGCATCGAGACCGTATCACGGATTACAGTATTCATCTTCCTGAGCTTCCAGTCATCTGCAAAGCTTTTGTCCAGCTTTATAATATCAAGAGGAAGTTCCGTCATACGCTTTATATTTGAGTAGCCAGTGCCATAGTCATCAAGCGAAAAAGACATGCCCAGGGAGGACAGTCTGGCTATGTTACGGTCAAACACCAGCGGATTAAAATCAGCGGCAGTCTCTGTAATCTCAATGTTTATCCTGGACGGAGGGATTCCGTACTTATCCATAAGCCGCGCAACCTTGTCCGCAAGATTGTCCTCAATTGCCTGGGCAACGGAAAGATTCAGCTCAATGAACTCCAGCCCCAGGAAGTCAAAATCAATTCTGGAAACAAACTTGAGCACTGCGTCAAAAACGTAGTCTCCAATCTGATGAATTGCTCCGCTTGTCTCTGCCGCAGGAATAAAAAGCCCCGGAGAAACAAAGCCGTAGCGCTTGTCAATAAGCCGGATAAGAGCTTCCGCCGAAGTAAATTTCTTTTTATGGATATTGTAGATTGGCTGATAATACATCTGGAATTCCTTTCCAGTAATCGCATCCGTTATTATATTGTCCAGATTGGCACGGATTAGGAAGTCCCTTGAGAAAATCTCCTCGGAAAGAAAAACAACCTCGCCAGTTCTTGTTATCACATTGTCAAAATTGAGCACAAACTTAACGGCGGCATCAAGATCATGAAGATCAGCAGGACAGCGCGCCACGCATACTTTTGGCTCAAGAGCAACTTCCGTCTGTCCAGCTTTCTGGGTTTCCTTTATGACAAGGTTTATTCCTTCCGCCATAGCGTAAAAGGTCTCGCCGCCATTGTTTTCTTCATACTGTCCGGTTGAAACTATGCAGAAAAATCCTTCTCCAATAGAATACATCTCAGTTTCCTGGGAAACACAGAGCATGGATATTTTTCTTGCGACAGAAGAAAGAATGGCTTTCACAATCTCCGCGCTGAATTCTTTTTTTATCAGGGAAAGATTTGATATTTTTACAAGCACGACAGCCGCAGAGCCGCCGGTCATATAGCATTTCCTAAGCTCATACTTAAACGCCTCAAAGTTAGGAAGCCCGCTTGCGCTGTCGGTGAACTCCTCCGGTTTCTGGACAACAAGAGTTATGAGAAGAAGAGGAAAAGCCGAGCAGAAATTCACAATCAGGAGCTTAGGAAAGAAATACTGGAAAGCAGTTCCGGTTATGATAAAGACAAAAATGCTTAGAAGCGCGACAAGATTTTTCCTCGAGATGAATTTACGGCTTCTGACAATGACAGAGGCTGTATAGGCGGACACAATGAATGACATCAGCCAGAACAAGAGGATTCCGCTGCCGCGTCTATACTGCAGGTTCTCGTCCACATAAAAAATATTGCCCAGGAAGAAATTTGAGGCTATAAGAACAGCCTCCGCGGCGCAGAAAAACATCCACGGATAACGCAAGTTTTTTTTCTTCCTAAAGTCATGCCAATATCCGCAGGATGCGTATATATAAAGAGCATATATAAGAAGAGAGAGGCTTCGGCAGATAAAATATATATAGTTCAGGGAAGAGACCAGAAGCCGGTTCTCATAGGAAGGACGGGCAACCTTTGGAATGTACATTGAGAAAACATCACTGACGCTTGAGACAAATACAACAGCGACAAGCAGAAGAAATATCTTGTTAGATCTCCCCCTGGTCGCCTTGCGCAGAAACAAGGACACAAAGAGAAAGAAAAGAAGCGCAGCCGAGCATATATCAAACGCCAGTACGTAATCCATATATGGGTTATTTTAAGGTTGATTCACATTTTATTCCAAAAACTATTGTTATATTTTACCCGCCTAGAACAAGTCTTCCATTCCGTAGATTCTGCCTTTGGAAAGTTTTCCAGATTTCAGTGCGGAAGAAAGCTTCTCCAGCGCGGCGACTGCCCCGCATGCAAAACCTTCGCGGCTTCTTGCGCGGTGAGTGATTTCAATCTCGTCCGCCGGTCCGTCAAAGAAAAC
>CAZURC010000124.1:0-5213 GCA_964623405.1 uncultured Treponema sp. | reverse complement strand
AAGCCGCGGATTTATTTTCCGTGGTTTTTTATTTTTCTAATAGATACATGGTTTTTTACGCTATGTGTCAAAAGGACGTGATAGTATGTCGGATTTAATCAAAGACTATAAGAGCTTTCTTGATAACGGAAAGACAGAGCGCGAGTGTTCCAGCGGGATTGTTAGAATGGCGCAGGCAGCTGGGTATAAGGATCTTAATTCTGTGGAGAAACTGAATGCAGGAGACAAGGTCTATATACAGAAAATGAACAAGGCTGTAGCTCTTTTCCAGATAGGCATGCAGCCGCTTGAGAGAGGCATTAATATTCTCGGCGCTCATATAGATTCCCCGCGTCTTGATGTTAAGCAGAATCCTCTTTATGAGAAGGATTTTCTTGTTTATCTTAATACACATTATTATGGGGGAATAAAAAAATACCAGTGGGTCACTATGCCTCTTGCTATCCATGGTGTAGTCTGCACAAAGGATGGAAGAACTGTAGATGTCAGGATAGGGGAGAATGAAGATGAGCCTCTGTTTGTAATCAGCGATATTCTTCCTCATCTTGCCCAGAAACAGATGAAGGAAACTGCGTCAGACTTTATACCTGGTGAAAATCTGGATCTTATTGTCGGCTCAGGAAATCCTTGTAACAGCAAAGGGGATTCTGGCTCTGCAAAAGACAAGGATCTTGCCAAGAAGAATATACTGAAACTTCTCAAGGAAAAATATTCTATTACAGAGGAGGACTTTGGCTCTGCGGAGCTTGAGGTTGTTCCTGCAGGAAAAGCCCGCGACCTAGGGCTTGACAGGAGCCTTATCCTTGCCTATGGGCAGGATGACCGGTCTTGCGCATTCACTTCTGCAAAGGCTCTTCTGGACTCCCCTGCAAAGGAGCGAACAATCTGCTGTCTGTGCGTGGACAAGGAGGAGATTGGAAGTGTTGGAGCCACAGGCATGGCTAGCCATTTCTTTGAGAACGCTGTGGCTGAGCTTGCATCTCGTCTAGGTGATTACAGCGAGCTTACGGTGCGCAGATGTCTTGCCAGCTGCTCAATGCTTTCCAGCGATGTGAACGCCGCCTTTGATCCTATGAACGAGGACCTTTATGACAGAAACAACGCATCTTTCTTAGGCGGAGGAATTGTATTCAACAAATATACAGGAAGTCGTGGAAAGAGCGGCGCTAGCGATGCAAATCCCGAATTTATCGCAAAGCTTAGAAATGTTCTTGACAATAACGATGTGAAATACCAGATGGCGGAGCTTGGCAAGGTTGACCAGGGCGGGGGAGGCACAATTGCCTATCTGGCGGCAAAATACGGCATGAATGTTCTTGATGCCGGCGTAAGCGTCCTGAGTATGCATGCTCCGTGGGAAATTACAAGCCGCTTTGATATTGAGCAGGCTTATAAGGCTTATAAGGCTTTCCTTACCTTGTGATAGACGAATATGATATAAAAAAAGGCCCTGTGCACAGGGCCTTTTATATTGATAATAATTGCTTTTTAATACTAGGCGGTTTCTTTTTCCTTCAAGAGAAGCGTCTGCGGAGCAGGAACCTTTCCTGATATTACAATATCTTTTGTTACTACGAGCTTCTTTTTTCCTTTTATGCTTGGAGCCTCATACATTAGATCCATCAGAAGCTTTTCGCAGATTGAGCGCAGCCCACGTGCTCCGGTTTTTTGTTTTATAGCAATGTCAGCAATTGCGTCCAGGGAATCCGGAGTAAATTCAAGGTCAAGGTCATCTATTGCAAAGCTTGCCTTCAGCTGCTTTACGATAGAGTTCTTTGGCTCTGTGAGAATTCTTGTAAGGTCTTCTTTTGTAAGCTCCTTTAGGGCGACAGTTATAGGCATACGGCCAATAAGCTCAGGGATAAGTCCGAATTTTACGAGATCGTCTGGAGTGCACTGGTTCAAAAGCTCCATCTTCTGTGTCTCGTCCATCATCCCGACATTTCCTCCAAAGCCCATCGACTTGCCGGCAACTCTTTGCTCTATGATTTTGTCGATTCCTACAAAGGCTCCGCCAAGAATAAAGAGAATGTTTGTTGTGTCAATTTCCAGCATCTCCTGGTTAGGATGCTTTCTTCCTCCCTGAGGAGGAACAGAAGCAACTGTGCCTTCAATTATTTTAAGAAGAGCCTGCTGCACGCCTTCTCCGCTTACATCACGCGTTATTGAAGTGTTCTCGCTCTTTCTTCCTATTTTATCTATCTCATCGATAAAGACAATTCCTCTTTCTGCCGCAGGAATGTTTCCGTCTGCGGCGTTTATCAGCTTTAGAAGCACATTCTCAACATCCTCGCCGACATATCCTGCCTCTGTGAGTGTTGTGGCATCCGCTATTGCAAACGGAACGTTGAGCTTTTGTGCAAGAGTTTTCGCAAGAAGTGTTTTTCCGCTTCCTGTAGGACCGATAAGAAGAACATTTGATTTTTCTATCTGCACGTCATTGCTGTTGTTTTTTAGGAGAGAAGGGGATGTTGTCTTGATTGTGGACATGCGCTTGTAGTGATTGTACACAGCGACTGACAGCGCTTTTTTTGCGTAATCCTGTCCAATTACATACTGGTCAAGATACTCCTTGAATTCCTTTGGCGATGGAACTTCCGCCATGTTTATAGGCGAGACTTCCTTTCCTGCTTGCTCGATAATCTCGTTGCATGACTCAACACAGCTGTTGCAGATAAATATGTTGTCTGGTCCTTGTATGAGGGCTCTGTTCTCGCTTGCCGGCTTCCCGCAGAAAGAGCAGCGGTTTGTGCGGCTTGTATTGCTGTTTCCCAGTAAGTTCTTGAAATTCATTCTGTTTTCTCCCAAAACACCAAAGATAAGAGATTATCTTTTATAGCATTTTTTGAATTTTGATGCGAGTCAAAAAACTGAAGTTTTTAGTGACTTCCTTCTTTAATTTGCTGTGGAGACTCTTTTCGGCATTACAGAGTCCACAATGCCATACTCTTTCGCCTCTTCTGCGGTCATATAAAAATCTCTTTCAATATCCTTTGCGACCTGCTCATAAGGTTTGCCAGTCTTGTCTGCAAGAAATTGTATCGAGAGCTTTTTTATCCGCAGCAGCTCCTTTGCCTGGACTGTTATGTCGCTTTCCTGTCCCTTTACTCCGCCTGACGGCTGGTGGATCATTATGCGGCTGGAAGGAAGAGAGTAGCGCTTGCCGACGGTGCCGCCTGCAAGAAGCAGTGCGCCCATGGAACATGCCTGCCCAATGCATATTGTCTGAATATCACATTTCACATACTGCATTGTGTCATAGATTGCAAGCCCTGCTGTGACGCTCCCTCCGGGCGAGTTTATGTACATGCTTATATCCTTGTCAGGATTCTCTGATTCGAGAAAAAGAATCTGAGCTACAACTAGGTCTGCTGTAACATCATTTATCTCGCCGTCAACGAAAATAATCCGGTCTTTCAGGAGCCTTGAGAAAATATCGTATGCTCTTTCTCCATTTCCTGTTTGCTCAATAACATTTGGCACAAGTGTGTTCATTGTCTCATTCATAATTGTCTCCATCTAAATATATTGATATTTCCCGCAAAAATCAAAAAAAAACGGAATGTAAACAAGATTTTGCCACATTCCGTTGCCTATTCTCTTATAAACTAGTTGGCTTTGAAAAGATCGGCAAATGAAACTTTGTCGCCCTTGCTTATTTTTATCTGGGAGAATATATCGTCATAAAGCTTTTGCTCTTTTACATCATCAATAAACCATTCTTTTGAGCGCGGATCTGCGTAATGCTTCTTTACGTCTTCAACAGAGACTCCGTTTGATTCCGCAAGCTTCTTGTATGCGTCCTCAACTTCTTCCGGTGTTACAGAAATGCTCTTTGATTTCATGAGAGAGTCTACAATGATTCTGCTCTTGAGCATTTTCTCCGCATCTCCAGTCCATTGCTTCAGCATTTCTTCCTTTGTCTGTCCTGATGCGCTGACCATTCTTTCCAAGTCTTCCGGAGTTGTCTGGAACTGCTGAGCCATCTGTCCCCAGCGTCCGTTTAGCTCCGCATTGAGCATGCTTGCAGGAATTTCAATAGGATTCTTGTCTATAAGCTGCTCGAGAAGCGAGTTGATTTTAAGCTCGCGGATTTTTCTGTCTTTTGCAGCGTTCAAGTTTCTTAGAATATCGTCTTTTAGGTCTGCAAGAGTCTTGTACTTGTCGCTTACATCCTGCGCAAGATCATCATCAAGAGCCGGCAAATTGCGTACCTTTAGCTGCTTAACAGTTACACTGTATTTTTTTGTTTTTCCAGCAAGCTCTTTATCCGGATCATTCTTTGGATATTTTTTTACGATTTCCTTTGTTTCGTTTATCTTCATTCCCATGATTTCATCGTCAATCTTATAGACATCTTCCGGTGTTCCTAGAGTGAATGTAAAGCCTGCGCGCTTTGTGCCGTCAATAGCCTCGCCGTCATCTCCTGTTTCCTCAATGTCTATTGTCACAATATTGTCTTTTTCAGCCTTCTCGTCATCTTTCTTGTCCATTACGGCCGCATTGCGCTCCTGAATGCCTTTCAGCTCTTCCGCAACCTCGGCGTCGCCTACATCAACCTGAGGCTCTTTTACTGTTATGCCGTCAAATCCCTTTACCTCTACAGACGGGAATACATCGTATGTTACAGAGAAAGTAAAATCCTTTGTTGTGTCAAAAGCGGGAAAATCATCCATTCTAGGCTGCTCGTATGGGAGAGGGCGGCTTGATGTATCTTTCTCATCCTGGAAAATTTCATTAAGAACATTGTCAATAAGCTCGCTTTCTGCCTCAATTTTAATCTGCTCGCCGTATTTGCGCTCAAGAACAGACGCAGGAACATGGCCTTTGCGGAAACCCGGAATCTGCACTTGCTTTACATATTTGCCAAGTGTTGACTTATATCCCTTGTCAACCTCATCTTTTGCTACTGTTACTGTCAGTTTTACCGCTGAGTGCTCAAGCTTTGTGATCTCTTTTGTGAATTTCACTTTATGTCCCCTTCAAAAATAATATAAAAAAAGCGATTCAGATGAAATCCAAATCGCCTCTTGCATAGAGCGGAAAACGGGAGTCGGACCCGCGACATCCACCTTGGCAAGGTGGCGCTCTACCACTGAGCTATTTCCGCAAAATAATTTGCATCTGTTATTAACCAGTCTCCCCAATACTGTGTAAAAGCGGAAAACGGGAGTCGGACCCGCGACATCCACCTTGGCAAGGTGGCGCTCTAC
>CAZURC010000123.1:0-5303 GCA_964623405.1 uncultured Treponema sp. | reverse complement strand
TCGCCTGTCCGTTCTCCATAACGGAAACCTCAGATGTTGTGGTTCCCAAGTCAATACCAATAATCTTTGCCATAATATTTTCCTCCGTGTTATTTGCTTATTTACTAGTCCCTGATTCCTAGTCCCTATTCACTAGCCTTAGGCTTTTCCACCATCACTTTTGCGTGGCGGATTACTCTGTCTTTAAGTTTGTAGCCTTTCAAGTAAACCTGCTTAAGCTTTTCTTTCTTGACATTCCCCTCTGTGCTTCCGATAGCCTCGTGAAGCTCAGGATCAAAGTCATCGCCCTCCTTGCCAAAAGAGACAAGGTTATACTTGTTCTCAAGAAGGCTAACCAAAGACTTGTTAATCATCTTGATTCCATCTACAATCGGCTTTGCTTCCTTGACATCCTTTGCCGCCTCAAGAGTTCTGTCAAAATTGTCAAGGCTGTCAAGCAGATCCGTCAGAAGACACTCATTCGCATACGACACAGCATCCTCTTTTTGCTGCATCATACGCTTACGCCAGTTATCATTCTCCGCAGCCTTATAAAGAGCATCCTGCTTGAGCTGCTCAACCTCTGCCTCCAGCTCCGCAATCCGCTCTTCAGGGGTTTTCGCATCGTTCTCTTTTGAAGGCTTATCCTCTTTCTCTGGCATTTGCACTCCGTCTTTTTCTGTTTTTTCGTTGTCTTTTTTTTCATTTTCAGCAGGTTTTTCGTCTGCTGTCTTTTCTTTCTTATCCATACTTAAAAATTACTAAAACAAGGGTCTCATCGTCAATAAAAAAGAAGAAAATTATTCAGATAGCCGTACGTATAATCTTTAATTGAAAGGAACATCCACCGTCACAACCGTGTTCACGTTCGGGAATTTGATTTTCACGGCGGAATCGATTTTTTCCTTCAGCTCGCCGTCGGTCAGCTTGCACGAAAAAGGCTTCACCACATCAAAAATAAGATTTGAATGAGTTGTTCCTGGGACAATTCTAATGTCATGCGCGGTCAAGTCAGGGTCAATCACGAACAAAATGATTTTCAAATGCTTCTTTATTTCTTCCAAAAGCGGATTGTGAGTCTGGACCGGATCCATATGAATCACGACCGAACAGTTGAATTTCTCGGAAATGTCTTTTTCCGCGTTGTCAATCGCGTCGTGGAGCGAAAAAATGTTCCTGTCGCCCGGAACTTCCGCGTGAAGCGAAATCATCCGCCGGCCAGGTCCGTAATCGTGGACAACAATGTCGTGCATCGCAAGAATCGGCTTGTGCAGCAAAAGCTCCGCCTCAACTTCCTTCACAAATTCCTTGCTCGGAGCCTCGCCCAAAAGCGGAGCCACCGTTTCCTTCGCCGAGTCAAATCCTTCTTTGATGATAAAAACGCCGACAATCATTCCGGCGACCGCGTCAACTGGAAAATCCGTGAATCTTCCCGCAAAAGCCGAGGCAAGGACGACAAAAGTCGAAACCGTGTCGCTCAAACTGTCCTTCGCCGTCGCCTCAAGCGAAACCGAGCCAAGCTTTTTCGCCGCCTGGTGATTGTAAAAATACATGTAAAATTTTACCAGAATCGCAAAAACCATCACAAAAACTGAAAAATAAGAAAACGCTGTTTTTTGCGGGTCAAAAATCGAAGTGAACGACGAGCGCAAAAGCTCAAATCCCATCAGCAAAATCAAGAACGAAATCGCAAGCCCCGAAATATATTCCATTCTTCCGTGCCCGAAAGGATGTTCCTTGTCAGGCTTTTTCAAGGAAAGCTTGAATCCCAGAATCGAAACAAGCGAAGACGCGCCGTCAGACAAGTTGTTGAACGCATCCGCAACCATCGCGACGCTTTTTGAAACTGTTCCAAAAACAAATTTGAGCGCGAAAAGAACCAAGTTCAAAAAAATCCCGAACGCGCCGAGCACAATTCCGTATTTTGTGCGGACTTCGGCGTTCTGAACATCGGAGGAATTTTTAACAAAAACGCGAATCAAAAACTTGACCATAGTCTCAAGATTAACATTTAAGGCCAGGTTGTAAAAAGACAATTAAAATTAGCAATGTTAAATATAGTGGTATTTCACTTCGCCGTCATCAAAGTACACTTTCACGTGGCTTTTTTCCATAAAGGAATTATCAAAAAATGACTGAACTTCCATTGCGCCGCCGCTCAAAAGCTCGTCAGGGTTATAGCTTAGCTCAACTATGCTCTCTTCTCCCTCTCCGTAGCAACGTGAAAGAGCGCCGTTCAGCCTGACAATGTTCGAGACAACTTCAAAAAGCTCAGTTTTCCTTTTCTCTTCATATTTAAATTTCAGAAAAGAAAGCTGCATTTTCTCAATTTCCTTGTGATTTGTTTTCTCCACGCTCCAGGCAGAATCAATTGCGCAATTATTGATTTTCTGCCATTCCGCAAAGTCTCGAAAGAATTTATCTGATGTCATTTTTAAAGGCTTTAAAATTGCCAGAAACCAAGTGACAGCTCTTCCCAAGCTGTAAAAAACCTGGCATGCAAATGCCGTTTCTTTTGTCATTTTGATGTCCTGAGTTGAAAAAGTCGCGCTCGGCTTCGGCTGTGGAAAACCAGACTCAGAATCAAGCTCTGGAAAATCAATGTGATTAGGATAAAGTGAAACTGCAAAATTCAGTCTGTCACGGAAAGCTCTCACGCTGTCACCTTTTAATACCGCAAAATCAAGCGAGAATCCAAAAATCAATCCAAGCGTATTGAGCATCTGTGCCCGGCGGGAAAAGAATTTCTTGTCAAAAAGATAACCCCCATTCTTTTCACTTCCAGCAAGAGGAATATCAAGCGAACAGTTCAGATTAGAACATTCGCGGCAGACATCCATATCTAGCATCTGAGCGGAAAGAGGCAAGGTCAAGAAAAGAGCAGGGCAATTCCTTTCAACAAATTGAAGGAATTTTAAAAGCTGTCCCTTGCTGCTCAGAATAGAAGAATCCTGCAGCGTGAACTCCGTCATTCCACCATTATAGCTCTGAATAAGAGAAGCCTCGAGATTTTGTGATTTAATCTTAAAAGATTGATTTTGCATATTAAAGGAGATTCATGCCATGCGCCGCGCAGTCTTTTCTCATCTGCTCCGGCCACATTGAAACCTGAGTCTCGCCGATATGCGCTTTTCGGAGGAAGAACATGCACAGACGGCTCTGGCCAATTCCGCCTCCCATCGTGTTGGCAAGTTTTCCAGCAAGAAGACGCTTATGGAATTCAAGGCTCTCTCTCTCCGTGCAACTGCGCTCTTCAAGCTGAGCCTTCAAGCTCTCCGGCGTAACGCGGATTCCCATAGAAGAAAGCTCAAACGCCTGCTGCAAGACTGAATTCCAGACAAGCAAGTCGCCGTTAAGCCCACGGTGTCCGTCACCAGTCTCTGTAATCCAGTCATCATAATCCGGCGCGCGTCCATCGTGTATCGACCCGTCAGAAAGCTTTCCGCCTATTCCAATCAGGAAAACCGCTCCGTATTCCTGGCAAATTCTGTTCTCGCGCTCTTTCGGAGTCAAGTCCGGATATTCCCGCTGCAAGTCGTCGCTGAACACAAAATGAATTGTCTCAGGCAAAACCGGCTCTATTATGCTGTAGCGGTCATAGATGAAGAATTCTGTATGCTTTAAGCACTCATAGATTTTCTGGACAGTCTCCTTTAAATACATAACAGTGCGGTCATCCTCACTGATTGCGCGGCACCAGTCCCACTGATCAACATATATAGAATGAATATTATCCAAATCCTCATCGGCGCGGATTGCGTTCATATCCGTGTAGATTCCAAATCCAGGTTCAAGATTCATATCTGTGACTTTTACACGTTTCCATTTTGCAAGCGACTGCACTATTTCCATCTGGGCATCGCCCATATCCTTTACAGGAAACTTCACAGCGCGCTCAACGCCGTTCAGGTCATCATTCAGGCCCTTTCCGCTCTCGACAAAAAGAGGAGCAGTAACACGCGTCAAGTTAAGCGCAGTGGAAAGCTGAAGCTGGAAAAAATCTTTTATCAAGACAATCGCATGCTCGGTCTCTTTCTCACCGAGCAAAGACTTGTAGTTTTTTGGAAAAATCAGGTTAGACATTTTTTATTCCTCTATTTCTCATTGGAACTGCGAAAACAGTCGGATTATTCTATTATATTGAGGAAAATTATGAAATAGGCATGTCGCAGGCTCTAACCGCTACAGATATTTCTTCATGTCCTGGCCTTCAACTCCTGCGTATAGCTCCACAAGGCTCTTGGCAGGGCTTGAGTTGATTTTCTGAAGAAGGACTTCCTCAATCTGGAAGAATCCTACATCCGCACTCATGCGGACTTCAATTTTAATAGGCTTCTCGCCACCCTTTAGAATCTTCACGCTTTCAATCGAGTTTGCCGAGTATTTATGTATATCGCCGGCAGAAGGCTTTGTACTGAGTTCCATAGGGATTCTTGCGCGCCCTTTAGTCATATCGCATCCATCCGCAATCAAAATCAAGCCTGCTTCTATTGAATGGATTTTTCTAGTTCCCATGTGTCCGATAATTCCCTCAAGAGCCATTGAGCGGATAATAACACGGCGCTTTAAATTCTCCGTGCCTAGAAGCGTCTGCTCAAGAATTCTATTGATAATTCCATACCCTAAGATTTCTGAGTAAAGCTCGTGATCCTGCCGTGCGACGCTCATTCCAAAATCATGCAGAAAGCTTGCCAGCATAACAGCAGTCACGCTGTCAGTAAAGCTTCCGGACTGCTCACTCTCCAGGGAAGTCTTGATTCCCGCCTGATGCAAAATCTTAAGCATCTTGAGTGCGTTTCGGCAAACCGTCCTCATGTGAACAGGTCCGTGGTCATTAAAGCCAAGCCGCACAATGGAAACGTTGTTCGCATAATCCTGAATTGCCTGGATCTCCTCGTCATTCACCAAGACTTCCGCAACCTTGAGCGGAGTTGAGTCCTTGTCTGGAGAAAGCTCAATGATTTCTTTTGTCAGCGCAAGCAGTTTCTGATCAACAGAAAGCTCCTTAGGACTTTTCATATAAACCTCTGATTCTAATTAGCAGAATTTTCAAGCTAATTATACTCAATAATCATCTGCATTGTGTGGAATTTTTGCAATCTGCACAACCACATGCAGACAATAAAGTAATTATTTCTCATTTTTTTTGCCTTACATCACAGTATCTTTCAGCAACAATTTAACAGAAACTCAAGGAGTTTTTAATTGCGTTATTGAAAAAACTGAACTATATTATAAGCAACAATATGTCATTTAGCACATTTGACATGGAGGAAAATTATGGCGAATCCAAACGCAAAACCTGGAACTGGCGGAAACATCTA
>CAZURC010000122.1:1734-5493 GCA_964623405.1 uncultured Treponema sp. | reverse complement strand
TTAGTCTGATTTATATCTTGCGGGATTTGGGGAAAGAGTTGATAATAAAAAATTATCTATGGACAAGAGTATCGACATCAAATATGTGTATTTGAACAGCAATCTTGAGATAGTTGACGCAAACCGTGAGTTTTATGTCTATTTTGACAATGTGGGGCAGGATTTAAGGACAATCGACAGCTTTGTCGCCCCGTCAAGCCGCCGCTCCTTGATTTCACTTATTAACAATCAGAGCAAAAGAAAGGACAAGAGCTACACCGTGCTCAAGCTTCTGTGGAGCCAGCGCATCCCCAAATTCAATATTGTGCAGGCCTATGGAAGCATGTTCAAGGGCGAAAAGACAACTTGCCTTAAGATTATTGATGTCGAGCAGATGCTGGACTGTCTCCGCGAGGAAAATATAGAGGACACGGAGCTTGTCTATGCGCTTAGCCTTATGGATGACTGCATTTTTTCCTACTGGCAGAGCAGCAACGTCCTTAAAATCACACAGTTCTATCACAACAAGAGAATTGTCCTTTACGATATTGATATAGACGACTGGCAAAGGAATTCAATCCAGCGGAATATCGTGCCGGAAAGCCAGGTTGAAGTATTCAATAATTTTGTTGAAGACTTGAAATCCTGCAAAAAGGAAGTGAGCGGCTCTTTTGTAAGCGGAATCCGGACTTCAAATCCAAATATCCTTGAGAAGCTTACGTTCTCAGGAATACGCTTTGTTGATGACGGAGAGATTGCTGTTGTCGGCAGAATCATGCCGCAGGAGGATGTGGCAAAGGCGCAGCGCGCAAAGAAGATAATAGAGGAGATACAGATAGATCCTCTTACAAAAATCTATAATAAAAAGACAATCACATCCTATGCGCAGAAAACCATAGATGAGCAGAGAGAAGATTCTGTCGCGCTTATTATGATGGACCTGGATCACTTTAAGCCCGTGAACGATGCGTTCGGGCATCTGGCTGGAGACAAGGTTCTTGCGAGGACAGGCGATATTCTCCGGGACATAGTTGGCGACAGGGGGATTGTCGGGCGCTACGGCGGGGATGAGTTTCTGATTCTTGTCTATGGAATAACAACTGAGCAAGTCCTGAGAGGTTTCCTTCATTCAATTCTTATAAAGATTCGAGACGCGTTCAGGGGCAAGTTTGAGGAGATTAATATAACCTGCTCTCTCGGATGCTCTGTCTATCCAAAGGACGGAAAGACTTATGACGAGCTGTTTCAAAAGGCTGACTTCGGACTTTACCGCGCAAAGGACAAGGGGCGGAACCGCTATGTGTTTTTCCGCGAGGACTTGCATGGAGAGCTTTACAAGAAGGCAGTCCAGGCGAAGAGCGGAATTAAGTACGATGACAGGGAAGTGCAGGAATTAAAGTACATGGCGGACTTTATGCAGAAGCTTCCGGTCTCAAGAAAAGACGCGATAGACAGTATTCTTCAGCACATGATAGAAGTCTACAACCTGGACAATGTGTCAATCTTCTATGGAGAGGGATTAAAGCTTGCCCGTTCCTGGGGAAAGGAACTGCCGGAGCACAGGGACGCTGGATATGTGAGCCTGGATGCGTTCAAGAACCTTCTCGGTCACGGCAGCTATGTTCGGGTTGATTTTATGGGCAATGTTCCGTCAGAGGATCAGTTCTTTAGGGAGGCTATGGAAAAATGCGGCATAAAGTCAACTGTCCAGTGTATTCTCGGCGTTCCGGAGAAAATAACAGGGCTTGTGACATTCAACCGCACAAAGACAAACTCCCTATGGGCGGAGTATGAGGTGAACTGCGCCTCTCTTTTCGCTTCCGCAATCAACCTGCTTTGTACAAACGGCGGCTTTCATATATAATAGCGCTATGAAAATTGAAAAGAACAAGATGGTAAAAATCCATTACACGCTCAAGGATGATGACGGAAATGTCATTGATTCTTCTGTGGGCAAGTCGGCTCTTGAGTATATGCATGGAGTAGGAATGCTGATTCCTGGAATGGAAAAAGAGCTTGAGAGCCATGAGACCGGCGACAAATTTACTACAGTGATTGAGCCAAGAGATGCTTACGGAGAATATAATCCGGACTATGTTGCGGAGGTCTCTCGCAGCCAGTTTGATACAGATGTTGAAATAAAGGTCGGACAGAAATTCCAGGCGGACACACCTGCCGGAGCGATGCTTGTAACTGTCACAAAGGTTACTCCCGAAACGATAACAATAGACTCAAACCATGAGCTTGCCGGAAAGCGCCTTCATTTTGATGTTGAGGTTGTTGATGTGCGGGATGCGACAGACGCAGAGCTTGCGCCTTACGAGTGCGGCTCTGGCTGCTCTGGCTGTGGAGGAAGCTGCGCGGGCTGCTCTGGCTGCGGCGAGGAGTAATTAGGGAAGAGCCGCGCGGCTTAGCTATGATAGATGCTTTGCAAGCGCATCGATTATTAAGTCCCTGTTTTCTGTCTTGGTCGCAGGCCTTATATCCACACAGATATTGCAGATTGAGCGGTAGATTTTCTGCCGCTCAACATAGAATCTATGAAAAATATCCCGCACTTCATTTAAGGAATGCGGGTTTTCTTTTGCAATGTAGGCAGGCATATTGGACAGAGAGCCGTCGGAAGATATTTTTATTTCGCGCGTAATCCGGCTTGCCGCTATCTGCTCATCAGCGTTCAGGAATACAATAATCCCTATTTGTCTTAGAAGCTCGACTGCTTCTGTGTTGCCGCATATTCCCCCGCCAGTTGCTATTACAGCGCTGTACTTTTTGTCTTGCGGGAGTGAGGCCAGCCTTTTCTCTAGCTCCCGGCAGGCATTCAGCTCTGAGCGCATAAAGGCTTCTGCCCCGCCGTCAGAGTAGATTTCACGTGGAGTCTTGCCGGTTATTTCTTTTATGAGGTCGTCCGTGTCGAAAGACGGAATATCGTAGTATGAGGAGAGGAGCTTGGCCTGGGTTGTCTTTCCGCAGTGCTTTATCCCCATGAGAACTATTGATTTTGACATGCCAAAATTATAGCAGAAAAACAGAGGAATATTGAAGTCTGTCGGGCGGCGGTCTGGAGAGCACTAGGCGAAGAGTGAGCGTGACTTACTGCACAGAAAAAAGCAAATCCTCGTAGCTAGGATAAGGCTTGTATTCCTGTCCTAGAAGCGGCTCCAGTGTGTCTGCGGACTTGCGGAGATTCTCCATAGCGGGAATAACCTTTCTTGCGTATTCCTGTGATTTTTTCATCAAGTCTTTCTGCATTTTTGTTTGGGCGTGGATTTCCTCAAGGGATTCTTTTTTATTTTCAATTTCTGTAAACAGAGTGCTGACCTTCTCAATCAGCTTTTCAACTGCGCTGGCTCCTGTCTTCAGGCTGTCCGGCATTTTTGAGTAAGTGTCTGTCAGTTTGTTAAGGAAGTTAAGGGCGCTAGGCAGAATGTCTTTGTTCACCATTTCTATCATTGTCTCAACTTCGATATTCAGGACCTGGCAGTATTTCTCAAGCTTTACATCATAGTGGCTCTTCATCTCTACTTCTGAGTAAATGCCTGTGCGTGTGAACATCTCAATGTTCTTCTTGTCAAGATAATGCTCCATAGCGTCGGGAGCTGTGCGGTAGTTCTTCAGGCCACGCGCCTCTGCTTCTTTTATCCATTCCTCGCCATAGCCGTTGCCGTTAAAGAGAATTCTCCAGTGCTCTGTGATTTCGCGCTTTATAAGCTTCTGAAGCTCCTTGTCAAAGTCCTTTGCCTTTTCAAGCTCATCTGCGTACGAGCTAAGAGAGTCGGC
>CAZURC010000122.1:0-1634 GCA_964623405.1 uncultured Treponema sp. | reverse complement strand
GCGCTTGCCACAATTGCCCTCAGCAAGTCCTGGTGGTCGTCAACGGCTTTTATAACTGCGGTCAGAAACAGAAGGAACTGCGCATTTTCCATTGGTGTTGTTCCTGGCGCAAAAAGGTTTTCTCCTTTGTCTGTGGCGATAGACCAGTTGTTGTGCTTGCCGCTTCCGTTTACACCCTCAAACGGCTTCTCATGCAGGAGGCAGATTAATCCGTGGCGGCGTGCAACTTTCTTCATGATTTCCATCGTGAGCTGGTTCTGGTCCGCGGCAAGATTTGATGTTGTGAAGATTGGAGCCATCTCGTGCTGAGCAGGAGCGGCCTCGTTGTGCTCTGTCTTTGCGTAGATTCCGAGCTTCCATAGCTCCTCGTTCAAGTCCTCCATGTACTCAATTACACGCGGCTTGATTGCGGCAAAATACTGGTCATCCATTTCCTGTCCTTTTACAGGCCTGGCGCCAAAGAGTGTGCGGCCGGTCATCTTTAGGTCGCGCCTCTGGTCATACAGCTTTTTGTCGATTAAAAAATACTCCTGCTCCGGTCCCATTGTTGTTGTGACATGCCTTGCGCTGTTGCCAAAGAGCTTTAGGATTCTAAGTGACTGCTTGTTAAGACTTTCCATTGAGCGCAGAAGCGGAGTTTTCTTGTCCAGAGCCTCGCCTGTGTAGGAACAGAATGCTGTCGGAATGCAGAGTGTGTGGTCTTTTACAAATGGGAATGATGTCGGGTCCCAGACAGTGTAGCCGCGTGCTTCAAAAGTTGAGCGGTATCCACCGCTTGGGAAAGAGGATGCATCCGGCTCGCCCTTTATAAGCTCCTTCCCGCTGAATGACATTATAACCTTGCCTTCTGCCGCAGGGGTCAGGAAGCTGTCATGCTTTTCTGCGGTGATTCCTGTAAGAGGCTGGAACCAGTGCGAATAGTGCGTTGCGCCTTTTTCTATCGCCCAGTCCTTCATTGCGTTTGCGACTTCGTTTGCGACTCCCAGTTCCAGCGGGCTGCCCTCCTGCATGGTTTTTTTTAGCGAGTCATAAATATCTGCGGAAAGACGTTTCTTCATTTCGCTTTCGTTAAAAACCATGCTTGCAAACATTTCTGGAACATTAGTCATTGCGTTGCCTCCCGGCCATCGTCTTCGGCGGATTTTCTTTGTATCTTTTGCACAAGACTATATCATTTTTTTGTGAGTATTAAAACAGTTATAACAATTACAGTTTTTCTTTTCTTGGAGAACTGGCTCTCCTAGCTTGATTACGCGCGCATCCGTGCGCGCTTTTCCTCACCGTATTACAATTTTCTATAAAGAAAATGGCTTCTGGTCGCGTAGCGTGTGTCAAAACCGCACAATAATGTGCTACACGCTGGTTTGCCTTGGAACTATATACGTGCCGCTGTCGCGGCTGCAAACCAGAGTGTTTTTGCCACCCGCTCCGCTTCCGTGCGCCATTTTCTTACTCAAAACCGCTTGTAATGCGGCAAGCAAATGCCTAAATATAGGGCGCTGCGCTCGCTAGTCGGTTCAATAAAAAACAGACGGCGTTGTGTTTTGCTGTCTGTTTGTTAATATATTGAAAATATTTGTGGAGCTGATCGGACTTGAACCGACTACCTCTTGCATGCCATGCAAGCGCTCTAG
>CAZURC010000121.1:0-5520 GCA_964623405.1 uncultured Treponema sp. | reverse complement strand
GAATATATCATCCCTCCCCTTCCTTAGTCAACACCTTTCCTCACTTTTTTTGAAAAAAAAATAGAAAAACTCTTATAATCCTCCAAGCGAACACACAGACTCTTTTTTTTAATATTGCTGACAAATCAGGATTCATCTTCTGTTGAGTACTTTCCCGACAAATCTTTCCATGAGCCTCCGTCCTCAAACCAAATGCGTCTTAAATAAAAATTTCTTATATAGAGTTTCTCGTCCATATCTCCCTGCATGTAGTCATCCAAAGATATACTAATCGCAAAGGGCTCCCCTGCCTCAATATGAACCTTTGAATAAGACTGAACAGAGTTAGACCCTAAGAAAGGGTTATCTTCATTCTCATCCGTCACAGAGAACGCCATTTCAACAGCTGTTATCGTCTGTTCTGATAAATTTTCAATCTCGACAAATGCCGCTCCATATTCACATCCTCCATCGGTTTTCCCAGTCAATATTTCGCAGCGATGAACTATATATGGGCACCTAAAGGACATGCATGGCACCAACGCCCATATAGCAAGACTCATAATCACAGTTATAAGTTTTCTTATACTAAACGTCATTCCATACTCCACATTGCATCGCTTAGGAACCTGACGTTTCCAACATTTCCATTTCTTGAAGACGGCATTCCTGAACCACGGTGATGCAAAACTGTTTTCTCAGGATATTGCAGATATAAAGAAGAAATATCCTCACAAGCAAAAAGGCTTGAATACGAAGCAAGGAACGGCAAGACAGAAAGGGATTCTGCGGCTCCCATTGCAAAGCCTACTGACACAAACACTCCGTTTGCTCCTCCAAGAATCTCAACCTGCTCCTCACACCATAGCGAGCGGCAGGCACAGCGAACACAAGCAAATAAAGAGTCACGGAGATTATGATGGGAAACAAAAAACTTTGCGGCAACCTTTCTGTCAGAGCATTTTTCCTGCTGCACACACGCTCCTGTTTCGACCAGAAACTCTTTCAGCTTTTCAAGAAAGTCCCGCGAGGAAAGGGAAAAATCCTCACATTCAGGACTTTCCGACGCTACAGGAAAGCTGACAGTAAAGTTGGAGATTTTGCTTCCATAGGAAACTGAGCAAACTTTATCAAAGACAATTTCCTCAGCCCTGCATCCGTCAATGGCAAATCTGCAGCCGCCGCTCTCCCATGCAAAATGGCTAATCTTTCCTTTTCTCTCATAGACACGCTGCAAAATCAGGTCTGCTGTCTCAGCGGCAGACGGATAAAAATAAAAATCCATATTCTTCTCCCATCAATTTGTTGTTTGTTCGCCACGGATGGCGAAATAAAAAGACACTTATCTTATTGCCGCAAAAACAAAGAAACGCACAAAAATATTTGTCGATTTACCCTTATCTTTGAGTTTTTTTTCAAATCATAGCTAGTTTCTCTTAATGCCAGACATAATTCTTCACGCAATGAGAAAAGTTGCCTATAAAACTAAAAACGTGTTAAAATCAAGACGGCAGAAAACTAGAAATGATTACTTACTGGCAGCAGGAAGACGGGGTTTTTGTCAAAAAGGACAAAGAGCAAATCAACTCTGGAGAGCGTCTATGGGTTGACGCCCGCAATGTAAACTCAAAGGAAATCTCTGTTCTTGAAAGCGACTACGCTATTGACCACGACCATATCGTAGACTCTCTCGACCCTGACGAGCTTTCCCGTATAGAGCAGGGAGAGGGCTATGTTCTTACAATCATGCGCCTTCCTGTGTATCTTCCAAATTCCGAAGTCCATTATCACACTGCTCCTCTCGGGGCAATTATTTTTCCAACCACGATAGTCACGCTTTGCTGGACTGACTGCGAAGTGCTAAGGGATCTTAGCGCCAACAGAATCAAGGACTTAAGTATCGCCGACTTTCCTGCCTTTATAACACGGGTTCTAAGCCGCGCGGACACAATGTTTCTCCGCTATCTAAAGGAAATAAACCGCCGCACAAACTCAATACAACAGGAACTGCAGGAGTCAATAGAAAACAACGAGCTTATCCAGCTTTTTAACCTGGAGAAGTCGCTGATGTACTTTACCAGCTCGCTAAAAAGCAACCAGCTTTTTCTCGAGAAGATACGCAAGACAAAGATAATCAAATTTGATGATGAGGACCAGGACTGGCTGGATGATGTTGAAATTGACAACCGGCAGGCCATGGAGATGGCAAGCACCTACTCCCAGACAATATCCGGAACAATGGATGCGTTTGCGTCTGTTATCTCCAATAACCTGAACCTTGTGATGAAACAGCTCACAGTCTTCTCTATCGCCCTTATGCTTGTTTCATTTATAACAAGTTTCTGGGGCATGAACATAAAGCTTCCCTGGAGCAGAGAGGAGAGCTGGACTGGATTTATGGTCATAAGCATCGGATGCGCAGTCCTTGCCATAGGCTCCTTTATAGCCATGACATCTATAGAAAAAATCCAAAGAAAATTGCGTCAAAAGAAGCTGCGCAAAAAACAGCCTTAGGAAAATCCCAAAGACAAACGGCAGAGGTTTATAGAAACTATGAATCTTAATACTATAAGAAAAACTGCAATTGCTATTCTCTCATTCTTTGCCTTATGCGCTCTTGCGCAAAGCCAGGAACAGCCGTCGGCAAGCACATATATTCCTGCAGGAACAGACACTCAGGACACTTATTCAAGAGAAAAAGAAGCGGAGGAGGATTTTACTTTCGAGGACTTGGACATGGTTCCTCTAGGCCCAGGTTCCGGACAGAAATTCGACTCATACATTATCGGCGACAAGAGCCAGTCATTCACGGAAAGACGGTGGATAATGCCATTCAAGATAAACCGCACAGAGACCACATACTCGCTCTGGTACTCTGTGCGGGCGACAGCGGAAGACATGGGATATAAATTCCTGAACCCAGGACAGGAAGGAAGCCAGGGAAGGCGCGGCGCAAAGCCTACGCAGTTCGGAAAGTACCAGCCGGTCACAATGATAAGCTGGTACGATGCCGTAGTCTGGTGCAACGCATTCTCCGAGATTTACGGGCTGGAGCCATGCTACACATACAAGGGGACAACAATAAGAGACGCGACAGAAACAACAAAGCTCGATCTCTGCGAATGCGACTGGAAGGCTGACGGATTCCGTCTTCCGCGCGAGGAAGAATGGGAATACGCGGCAAGAAAGACAAAAAGCGGATTCCAGGGAGGAGACCTTATGAGCGGCCAGGTTGATGACAACGGAAACGATGACATCTCCATGCCCGAGGACGAGGTAAGCTGGACAGCAAACAATACACAGTTCACGCATTCAGTCGGAACAGCAGGGACACCTTTTGAGGTAAAAGCCCCTCCCAAGCCTGGAAGCGGAAATCCAAACGGCTCCGGAATTTTTGACATGAGCGGGAACGTTCTTGAATTTGTATGGGACTGGATGGCAAACTACAGAAGCGTAGAGCCAGGGACAATGGCAACAGGGCCAGATGCGGGAAGCCAGAGAGTAAGCAGAGGCGGAAGCTGGTCTTTATACACACCATTCTGCTATGCCGGAGACCGCTACAGCTACGATCCGAACGAGGTGTATAATTACTTTGGATTCAGAATAGCGCAGACTGATACTACAGAGAGCAAAGCTCCGCAGCCTTGACGATCCAGCTTCCGTTCTCAAGCGCAAGCTCTGCCTTAGCATACTTTCCCTCAAGGAGAGCGCCAGGATTTATCACAGTGCTTTCCCCGATCTTATCAATACCAGCGCTTTCATGTATATGACCGGTCACGACAAGGACGGGCTTTGTCTGCTCAATAACCTCGCGCAGAGCCTGGCTTCCAACATGAGCTCCGTTCGGAATCATGTCAGTCTTTGTGTCTTTTGGCGGATTATGCATAATAAGAATAAGGTTGCGGCAGCGGTCCTTATCATCCTCATCTGCGGCAAGAGAGCTTATTGCAACATCAAAGTCTCCTGCAAGCTCATCCTCAGTGCGCTCAAAAGGCGTATCACCGCTGAACTTAGAGCCTCCGCCGCTCCCTGCAATCATGAGCCCGTCATGAAACACAAGGCTTCTCTCAACGCTGATGTCAGCCTTCTCGATTTCCTCAAGGAAAGAAGGCTCATCGCAGTTTCCTATGACAGCAAAAACAGGAGCAGGGCTTTTTTCCAGCGCCTCAAGGACAGGCTTTCCCGTCTTTGCGTGGCCGAACTTGGCAAAGTCACCGCCGAACAGAACCATGTCAGCTTTCTCAAGCTCGTCGGAAAGAGCGCCGACATTCTCAACGTTTCCATGTATATCAGATATAATCAAGACTTTCATACGCATTTAAACCTTCCTACAGTCTTTCAATCACCCTGCAAAGAGCTTCCATCTGCTCATGGGTGCCTATTGTAATTCTCAAGAAATCCTCAATTCCCGGAGTATCAAAATGACGGACAAGAATTCCATTCTCCTTTATTTTCTTATATGCGTCCATTCCAGCAACGCCATCCTTGCGGCAAAACACAAAGTTTGTCTGGCTGTCAAGGACGAACCAGCCGTGAGCACGAAGGAAGTCTATGAACTCATCGCGCTCAAAAGCCACGCTCTTAGCGCATTGGGCATAATATCCTGCGTCACGGCAAGCGGCTATTCCTGCCTGCTGCGAAATAAAGTCTATAGGAAAATGGTTCAACGAATTCTTTACAGTTGTAATATGCTGTATCAGCTCAGGACTTGCGACAGCGTACCCCAGTCTAAGTCCCGCCCCGCAAAGAGACTTTGAGAAAGTCCTCACAATGACAAGATTCTTGAATTCCGCAAGAAGAGAAATACAGCTCTCGCCTCCGAAATCAACGTAGGCCTCGTCAACGACAAAGACACGGTCTTTCGGCGCGGCTTTTATCATCTCCAGCACCTCTTCCCTGCCAAGTCCTATAGAAGTCGGAGCATTCGGGTTTGCAAGGATTATGCTTGAATTCCTCTCATTCGCATCCTTTACCATTCTGTCCTTGTCAATAGACCAGTCGGCCTTTAGAGGAACCTTGTCCAAAGGAATGCCGTAGAATCCTCCATAGACAGGATAAAAGGAATATGTATGCTCAGGAAGAACTAGCTCCCTGTCACTGTCAAAGAACGCATAGAACACAAAGCTTAAGACCTCGTCAGAACCATTGCCTGTGTAAATCATGTCCGGAGTAACCGCAAAAGGAATTCTGTCCGCCTCGCTAGGAGAAACTTCAGCTCCACTTCCGTTCCTATGGCCGCCTTTAAGCTCCGCCCTTGCAAGCACACCGCCGCACTTGTTGAGCATACCGGCAATCGCAGCCTTGAGCGCATTTGAGTCCGGGTCAGGATACAAGGCCATGCCGCGCGTCTGCTTTCTCGCTGCGCTTACAACCGCTTTCTTGACGGCAGGGCTAGGCGGATAAGGGTTCTCGTTCGCGTTCAGCTTTATATAGCTTCTGTCCTTCGGCTGCTCTCCTGGCACGTATGGGTGAAGATTTTTCATTCTCTGGGCAATCATTTATTTTCTCCAAAAATTCTCAGTCTCAATACAAGGCTATTAG
>CAZURC010000120.1:0-5743 GCA_964623405.1 uncultured Treponema sp. | reverse complement strand
TGCTCTGCTCTTAAAACAGACACAACACCGCTTCCAACTAATCACGAGCTTGCTACTTCATCAGCTCTCTGTATTTTCTTGCCAGCCGCGCTGACTTTTTCGCAGCCAGGCCGCAGTAGTTAGCCGGATGCTCGAAGAAGCTCGCCGGATTTTCAACACCAAGCTTTTCAAGCTGCTTTGTGATGTCGGCAAATTCCTTCTCGTGGGTTTTGAGAACTTCAAAGAACGTTTTGCCTGATTTTTCAGCTTCGAGCGTGATTTTGCGGATAATTTCGTGTCCGTCGTTGTAGCCAGCTTCTCCAAGCAGAATGTACGCCGGCTCCGCAAGAACTCCGCCTTTCACTTTTCCGCCCGCGTTCTCAAGATTTTTCATCATATTCTCGCGGTCAGCCTGCAAGCCTTTCACAACGCTCGACATTCTTGAGACCGCCATCGTGAATCCTGCGACATAATCCGTGATAAATCTCTGGCTCGCGCTGTTTGTCAAATCGCGCTGGTGCTCAGAAATCTGGTCCATATAAAAAGTGATTACGCGCGGGCACATCGCTTTCCAAAGCGACTTTACGTGCTCCGAATTCCACGGATTTCGCTTCTGCGGCATTGTCGAAGAGCCAACCTGAGTCGCAGAGAAATATTCAAAAACCTCGCCGATTTCAGAACGCTGCAAATTGCGCAAGTCATCTGCCAAATTCGCGATGATTCCGAACGCGACGTTCATTTCAAGAAGCAAGCGCAAAATATGCTCCGCCTCGACAAGCTGGTTTGAATATTCAGAAGGCTTCAATCCCAAAAATTCCGTGTAAATGCGCTCCAGCTCCTCCGGGTCTTTTACAATCATCGAAGGTCCGTTGTACGCTCCGACAGGGCCAGCAAGTTTTCCGACCAAGTCATTTGAAAGCTCTTCAATTTTCAAAATTGATTTTCCAAGACGCGCCACAAATTCCGCGATTTCCCAGCCAAAAGTGATTGGAACCGCATGCTGCCCGTGAGTGCGTCCAACCTGCGGAGTCGCCGCCTCGCGCTCAGCAATGTCGCAAAGATAATTCTCAAGTTTTTTAAGCTCCGGAAGCACGACATTGTGCGTCACATCTCTCATTCTGCAAGAAAGCGCCGTGTCCAAAATATCAACCGAAGTCGCTCCAAGATGAATAAGCGGACCGAATTTTGAGTCAACTTTCGTTTTCATCACGTTCACAAGCGCGCGGATATTGTGCTTTGTTTTTTCTTCCTCGGCGTAAACTTCCTCCGGGTCAATTTTCGCAGCCACGTCATCAAGATTTTTCGCAATCTCGTCCGTCAGCTCGCCGCGTACTTTCAAATGCGCCTTCACCAAAGCCGCCTCGCACTTCGCGCACGAGCGGATTGAAGCTTCCTCAGAAATATACTTAGAAAGTCCGTCAAAAACCGCTTTTTCCGAAATCGAATAGCGGTGGTCAATACAAGAAAGATTCTCAAAAATGTTACGTGTTTCCATATGCGAAATTATAGTGAAAAGAAAACAGATTAACAATTGAAGCCGAAAGATAAGCGCATCTCATCAACAGCAAAAGCCTTTGCTAAGACCGTAAGCGGCAAAGGCTAAAGGTCTTGAAAAGGTCTCCCGGTCTCTAAAGCACCGCCAGCTTCAAGCCGGAACTAAGCTGCTTTTACTCCGAAATTAAGCTGATTTCATCCCGAAATTAAGCTGGTTTCATCCCGAAATTAAGTTAATTTCGCCTTGAAACCAAGCTGATTCCGTCTTGCAGGCAGGCTCGCTGGAAACGGCAGCGCGCGTTTCCAGTGACGGCCATAGCGCCGTCTTCTTAATCTAGGCAAGGCGGCCTTGCCCTGGAGGTTGCCTTAATATTGTTTAAACAGACATGCTGTACAATCACCTGATGGAGTTTTTTCAGATTCAGTTCGGGTGTATGCTTGTTGTCCTTTACGTAGGCTTTATGTATTTTAGAGAAAGAAGGGCATATAAAGTAAAAAAGCACAAGCGTGTCTTTGAGATTCTGCTTATCTCCAGCATCTTTAACATTGCGCTTGACGGCGCTACCGCATGGACGGTAAACCATCTGTTTGTTATTCCTTCTGTCCTGAACAGAATCCTGCAGCTGTTCTTTCTTCTTTCCCTGGATTTTACTGCCTTTGTTATGTTCATCTATGAGCTTATAATCCTGAGAAGGAAAACCTCAGCTAAAGAAAAGATAAGCCTGCTTGCCCTGCCCTTAATTCTATCATACTTTATCGATTTCATTTTTATCGGCAAGCTTGAATACCATCACGGCAGAATTTCATACTACATCACAGGTATTTCCTATTACGCCAGCTTTTTCATGATTATCTTTTATAATATAGGAACGCTTCTTTTATATGTTTTCTCGCTGAGAACGCTTGGCCACAACAGAATAATTACTGTCACAACCTATATAACCGCCTCCATTTTCGTTGCCGTAGCTAAGCTTATAAATCCACAGCTAAGCATAACAAGCTTTATTCCTGCTCTAGCGGTTTTGGCCGCTTACATTAACATGGAGACACCGCTTTTTGCCAAGTTCCGTTCTTATACAAAGGAAATGGTGATGGGATTTGCCGTTCTTGTTGACAACAGGGATGAGAACACCGGCGACCACGTTCAAAGGACAACAGCCTATGTAAAGCTGCTTGCACGAGAGCTTAGGGAGAGAGGCTTTTTTCGGGACATTTTGACAAATAACTATATAGAAGAACTTGTCATGGCGGCGCCTCTCCATGATGTGGGCAAGATTGCAATTCCAGACTCAATACTTTTAAAGCCTGGCAAGCTGACTGACGCAGAATTTGAGATAATGAAAACTCATGCCGCGCGTGGCGGGGAGATTGTCAAGAAGCTTCTTTCCAGCATGAGTGATGATGAGTATGAAAGAATCGCCTTTGAAGTCGCGCGGTATCACCATGAGAAATGGAACGGAAAAGGCTATCCTGACAAGCTCTCAGGAACACAAATTCCTCTTAGCGCGAGGATTATGGCTGTCGCAGATGTTTTTGACGCTGTCTCCTCAAGACGCTGCTATCGCAATGCGATGCCTCCTGAGAAGAGCTTTGCTATCATAGAAAACGGGGCCGGAAAAGACTTTGATCCTATTGTGGCCGACACATTCCTGGAAATGAAAGATGAAATAGCGAGTATCCTTTAGCAAGCAAAGGACATGCTGACAGGCAAATTCTATTTCACCTTTATCATCTTTTAATATAAAATAGGCTCGTATTATGAAACTGAACCATTACCTTCGCAGCCTGGCGCTGCCATTCACTGTTTCTTTTCCGTTTTTGTTCTCATCCTGCGCAACTGTGCCGTTCCTGCAGACAGACGCTGAGTATTATGAGGCGAAAGTCAATTCTTTCAACGCCCCTTCCGATGTTGTCGTGCAGGACTCTGAGTCTTCCGAGAACATCAACAGGAATCTTCCTGTGGAAGTATATATAAAGACATTGAGCCAGACTTTTATGAAGGGCTGGCAGTTTATTCTCCGCGACGGAAAAATCTACGCAAAGGAAGACGGAAGCGATGACTGGAAGCTTCTTGCAAAGCACGGAAAGCCTAAGGAGGCGGAGAGAATCTGCGAAATCTACGCAGACGGAGACTGTCTTTTTGCGTTTGACAACAAGGGCAGGCTGTTCAAGATGTACTTCCAGAAAACCACAGTTGAAAAGACATTCAAGTGGGTAAAGAACTTCGGCTGGCCGCAGAAAACACAGCTTTACAAGAACGAGCTTGTGCGCTCAAGCCGCTCCTGGGCAATGGGAACAAGGAGAAAAGATGTCCTTTGGTACGAGGATGCCTTTGGAAACCAGCACCATTACGGGACAATGGGCCTTGAGACAATCTATTTTCTTTCTGAGGATGGCCAGCATATTCTTTTTACAGACTCCGGGCTTCCGAATGATTACTCAAAGAGCATTGAGGGGCCTGAGAACGGAAAGTTCATCGCGCGGAACATAAGCAACTCAGCTTCAACTATCTTCCTAATCGGCGACAGCGGAACCATGTATACAAGGCTGATTGACTTTGACACAATGGGCTGTGACCCGATGTTCTTTAAGTACACTTACGTAAAGACAGAGCAAAAGCGCAAGGGAACTGAGTATCTTTCAAACTACGATGCCTGGGGTCTGCCTGCGGAAGGCTGGAAAAAAGAGCCTGGAATCAATCTTGAAGGAAAGGCGAGGCTCTCCAGGTTTATAACAATCTTCCAGAACGGCCAGGGGAACTTTGCGCGTGAGCTGCGTGTCGCGGGAACTGACGAGAACGGAGAAACCGGCTTCTACTGCAAGCAGATTTCAGACAGTGCGTGGAGCTTCAAAAGAGTCCGCCTGAACATAAGCGAGGCTGATTTTCTTGACGGAGGAGCTGAGTATGGAGAGTCAACTGAGTATTCTTATTCTGGCTACATCACTATAAACCAGGAGAAGCAGGCCGGAATAACAGTCTCGACAGGCAACTTTCCTCTTAACAGCGAGGGGCAGTTCAATCTCCGCTTTACAATGAGCAAGGACGGCTGGAGCGAGTCTAAGACTGTAAAGTGCTACAATGTGGCTCAATGGACATACACGACAAGAATAAACCCTGGCCATGACGGAACTGCGCTCTACTACTTTATAACTCCGGACTTTGACGAGACGCTTTTTGACACGGATCATGCGGAGCTCGGCTCTGCCCTAAGGACTGTATTTGACGGAAGCGACAAAAAGACATTTGTCTTTACCGGCGAGGCGACGGACAGCTATCTTGAGCTCTATGGATATTCACAGACAGGGAGAAGAAGCCAGTTTGACATATTTATGACAACCTACGGTGTGTCCTCCTCGGACGGCGAGATGCCGGACTCCACAGTCTACAAGGCTTTGAACACTTACATGAACTATCTGAACGGAGAAGAGGACAAGTCTCTTATTCTGCCCGATAGAACTTCATTCACAATGGATGACTACCAGGATATTGCTGACGCAATCTCAAAGAACGAGAACTACGAGAGGCTTTTAAGCGGAGAGCTCAAGGCTACAAAGAAATACTCCCGCAAGGCGAATGTTTCCCGCTGGAGCTACAATTTTGTTGACTTGCTTACAACCGTAACCCTGATAAACCAGATTAATTTCCCTAAAATCAAGACAATGACAAGCTACGGAGGGCGGCTTTTAAAGTCAAACTACCAGAGCTACAGCTCAACATACGAGTACCGCTCAATGACAGGGCCGCATATAATCAGCCTGACTGACGTGCGGATAAAAGCCTATAAGAAGCTCCTGAATGATGTCAAGTCTGACGGGAATGGTGTGCTTCCGAAGCAGCTAGAGACGACCTATACTGGATATTTTGACGCAGTGAGCATTCCTGCCATAATAGATGGAAAATGCATGAGCGCAAATAAGCAGGCTGTTTTCCAGACAATTCCTCAGATGCCTATGTACCCTGGCTTTTTAGTACAGATTGGAGAGGGAGACAGCGAGCAGGATGTGAATATTGTCGCGGAAAAAGCCGCAAAGACAATCTTTAGCCGCAAGGAAGAGCTGAACACAAGCGAAAGTCTTAAGGAAAAGCCTCTCAAGCTGAAAGTAAGATTTATTCCGCTAAAAGGCGAGTCTAAGTATCTTGGTGAAATCGGAGGCATAAACTTTATCGGTAAAAAGAGTGGAAAACTTATATGGAACGGAGAGACGCTTAAGATTCAAACAGGGCATCTCTTTACAAAGAAGACCCTGTTTGAAGGAAAGATAGACAAGT
>CAZURC010000119.1:0-5942 GCA_964623405.1 uncultured Treponema sp. | reverse complement strand
GGTTCAGGTCCTAGTGAGGGCAACTTCATAGGGGTTCAAGTCCCCTCCCGGGCAATAGCTAATTCTATATATTGTAAAAAATTACACCGTTTAGCAACTTTCCGTGATAGCAGATTGACAGCAAAACTTGTTTCGGAGCTCTCAATGAGAGCTTGTAAAAAACTATAGAAAAAATTTAAGGAATAAAAGCAGAACCAGGATTAGCGTGGCAAAAATAAGCAGATACAGCCAAAAGGGAAGGGGATCATCACTGTTCGGCGCCTCCTCTTGTGCCGTGCGGTTTCTTTTTCGGACAGAACCTCTTAAAAAAGCCCCCGCAACTCCTGCGCTTTTTTCTGCCTTTTTGCCGCCTGAGCCGCCTACCGCATATCCGCAGACTGGACAGCCGTTTATAAATTTATTTGGAGAGCCTGTTGTTCCGCACTGAGGGCAACGCACGCTAGAGAAAAAACGTCCGCAGTGGCGGCAGAATTTTGCGTCCCTGGGAACTTCAGCGCCGCAGTTCTCGCAGAAGAATTTTGCTTTTTTGGATCTCTGCGCCATTACGAGCAAATCTCCAGAACAAGCGGCCCTGAATTTTCTCTTATGACCGCATGGACAGCCATGCAGTTGTCATAATTTTCAAGAGCGGCATTATATATTACCGCGCCTGGCTGAAGGTTTCTTGTGAATTCCGGAATGTCCGCTTCAAAGCGCAGGCATTTTCCGTCAAAGCCATGCGCATATCCAGTCACAATTGAACCGGACAAGGGATTCTCAAAAATAAATCCGCAAAGCGAGGATACCGTCGCCGCTGTCTGTTCCAAAACACTTTGCTCCGCATTGCCTTGCTCTGAGTTCTCCATGACAGCTTCTTTTTCTTCCGGCTGCCTGACGTCAGCGCTGTCTGAGCTTGAAGTCTCCTTATCATCAGCAAGGGAGCCCGAGAAAACATCCTCTTCTTTTAAAAGAATCTCACGGAGCTTATCAAGACCATTTACATCAACAGAATCAAAGATTCCCCTGACCTTTAGAAAATCCGCCTTTCTTGTCTCCTCGTCATCAAGACCTCCCTGCGCATACAGAATAATCTGAGGCTGGTAGGAAGCAAGAAAAGCAGTCGCAAATTGCGCCAATATCTTCCAGTGTCTTGGATACTCTTTAGCATCTATGATTATAAGATGCGGGGAAATCTCCTCGATATTATCCAGCGCTTTTAGAAGCCATCTATATATAATCACATCATAGCCTGCGGCCTCAAGAACTTGCGAAATATTATCAATTGTCCTTGCAGAGTTTGCAATAAGAAGAGCCTTCATTTTTTCCCTTTTTTTATTCTGTTCCCAGATTTGTCACAGAGTAATCGCATATTCTCCAAATTCCATCCTGCTGACGGACTTTATAGGCATAGCGTTTCACCTCGTAAAAGTTAGGATACTTGAACCATTCTTTTACAGTGACAGCTCCATCGTTCTGACCATAAGATGTGTTCTCAATCAAGAAACGCTCCGGCACAGCAACTATATCATAATCAATTCTGTTCTGCATAAGATCAGCCTTGTAGTTATCAAGCATCCTGCGTCTTTCATCAGCAGAAGCTGCCGCATACCGCCTTCGCTGATCTGAATTCCGAAGCATCATTTCCTCAAGGTTCATATAAAGAAAATACTGATCCCATAATGATTTCTGGCGGGCAATTATTGTCTGCTCAATAACTTTATCCGGAGAAATGCTTTCAGGCTTTAGAATTGAAGCTGTATCAGACTCTACAGGAATATAGGCTGATGACGCCGAAGAAGGCGACGGACGGATTTCCAAACTAAGCCTGTTTGATGTCATGTCGATATATTTTGACTTGTAAAGCTCAGGATAGAAAACTAGATCAAGATAGTAAATAGACGGCTCGTCAAACTGTATATAATCCTTGACATTCTCAATAAAAGAATAAGATTCGCCCGGCTCGATTGAGATTTCACGGAAATAAACCGTCTGGTTTGTAGAGCGTTTCACCACAAGCTCCTGTGTGGAAGGCAGCAGAGTGTTCTTGATTGTATGGGCGATAAAGTCCAGGCTGAAAGCGCGGTCATCCGCAAGCTTAAAGCGTAATGTCTCTGCCCCGGTGTTTTCGATCGAAACGCTTACATATATAGGATTGTCTTTTGAAGAAGCAGGATAGTACATGGTTCTATCATAAAATTTTATGTTTACTGCCGCCTGCGAATAATCCTGTATTGAGGAAGAATCTGAACGGCTTTGAGCTGATGCCAACTGTGCAAATAATACAAAACTCGCTATAATACAAACAAGACTACGTTTCAAAACATTGTCTCCTATTTTTATTCTATAAGTCTATATGTCAATTATCGGATATTTTCAATGAAATCATTATTATCAAATTCTGTCATACCGCTGCTTAGAAACTGGGATGACTTTAACAACGCTGCAAAAGAAATCTCCGCCTTAGATATAGAGAGTTTTCCTGTGGATATGAGAGGACTGCATGGAGCAGCGATTCCATTTTTTGCGGCAAGCTGCATCAGCCACGAAAAAAACAGATTCTTTCATGCGTTAGAGTATAGCTCAACAGGACGTTATTCTCAACAGAGAATTCCGCCTGGAGAGAAGTCAGCTGCAATCACAAACAGTACTGGCACAGAAAGGCTGGACTCAATTTTCATAGTTCCCTCTGAAAAAGATGCCTTGGAGCTCATGACCGATATAACCACGGCTTTCTCTGACGAGGCTGAGATTTACACTATGCCATGGTGGGGAACTGTTCCCTACAGACCTGCAAACCCAGGCTCATCTGTATTTGGACAAAGAGCAAATTTTCTCTCCCACTTAGCTTTTCATGACAGGAAAGCGACAAGCTCGACTCTGCCCAGAATATTTATTGTCACGCAAAGAGCTCTTCAGTCTCCAGTTCCTCCGCCGGAATATATCCGCTCTCAAGTATTCAGACTAAGCAAAGGACAGACCATAGATCCATCCGGCATTGCGGAACGGCTTTCAGCCTTAGGATATGTCCGTGTTCCAAAAACAACAGTCCCAGGAGAATTCACCCTGCGAGGCGAGGTGCTTGATATTTACACGCCAGGGAAAAACCATGCATTCCGTATAGTTTTTGATTTTGACATAATCGATGAGATAAAGACTTTTGATACGGAAAGCCAGGCAACCACAGGAACTTTAGACAGCTTTGTGGTAGTGCCCATGAAAGAAGTTGTCTGGACAGAAGATTTTATCTTAAGACTAGAAAGCAGTACTGATTTTTCAGGAATGCTGAAACTTACTGAGGAGGCAGAGAATGCAAGGAAAAGAATAGTTGAGGAGCTAAGAACTCGTGGAGAAAGCGAAGGGGAAGAGCTTTCCTATCCTGTACTATGGGATAATATTTATACGATTCTTGATTATGCTGAAGAAAATACACCAGTATTTTATTTTGACTTTGACCGTCAGCAGAACGCACAGGAAAGTTTTACGCGTGAATATGAGGGGCTGTACCGTGTCGCACGGCAAAAATTTCCTGTTCTTGAGCCAAGAACTATGCTGCTCAATTTTGACAAGATTATCCTTTCTCATAAGAAGTCTATTTTTTTCCGCTCCCTCAATACTGGCTCAGAGGAATCAGACAAGAATGCGCCTAGTGATAAAAATGCGAATAAATTGTCTAGAACTGAAATCTCTATCAAATGCGAGCCGGGCAGAAGTTTCTTTGGCAACATAAACTATCTTAGAGATGAGATTTCTAGCTTATCTAAGAATGGATGGAATATAACCGTCTTCGCAGACAATCAGAATCAGTCTTTAAGAATAAAAGAAATTCTGAAAGATTTTCCCGTTCAAATACTGCCGTTTCCAATCAGCCAGGGATTTTCTGTTGAGCAGACAAAAAACCTTATAATACAGGAAAATGAAATATTTGGCAGACGGAAACATGTGCCTAAATCTCTCGGACATGTCAAAAGCCAGGCAATTGACACCTTTGTAGAGCTTAACGAGGGAGACTTCGTTGTCCATGCAAATTATGGAATCGGACAGTTCAAGGGGATTCAGCGCGTAAAGGCGATGGGCAATGAGCGTGATTACATAAAGCTAGAATATGCTGACGAGGAATTTGTCTTTGTGCCTATAGAACAGGTCAATCTTGTGCAGCGTTATATCGGCAACGAGGGCGAAGCGCCAAAACTAGATAAAATCGGCTCTAAGTCTTGGGAAAACCGAAAAAACAAAGTAAAGAAAGCTGTCGAGGATCTTGCTGAAAAACTTATTTCACTTTATAGCAGACGCATGGCTTCAAGAGGATTCCCTTTTCCAAAGGACAATGAATGGCAGGCTGCGTTCGAGGCAAATTTTCCTTACGAGGATACTCCGGATCAGTACTCTGTGACAAAAGAAGTGAAAGCTGATATGGAGAAGCCGGTTCCCATGGACCGCCTGATTTGCGGAGACGTGGGCTTTGGAAAAACAGAAATCGCAATGAGGGCCGCGTTTAAAGCCGTCATGGGCGGGAAGCAGGTAGCGTTCCTGGCTCCTACAACAATTCTCGCAGAGCAACATTATGAAACGTGTATTGAGAGGTTCAAAAATTTTCCGGTTACAATAAGGCATCTGAGCCGGTTCGTCAGCCAGAAAGAGCAGAAAAGAATTCTTACGGAACTGGAAACGGGGAAAGTTGATATTTTAATCGGAACGCACAGAATTATACAGAAAGATGTGAAATACAAAGACTTAGGCTTGCTGATTATTGATGAGGAGCAGAGATTTGGAGTAAAGGACAAAGAAAAGCTTAAGTCTATAAAAGCAAACATTGACTGTCTCTCAATGTCTGCCACTCCAATTCCCCGTACCTTGCACATGAGCTTGCTAAAAATTCGCGATATGTCTCTTCTTGCGACTCCTCCGCAGACAAGGAAGCCGATTGAAACTGTTGTAGCTGAATACTCTGATGAGCGGGTTGCCCAGGCTATAAGACAGGAGGTGGAAAGGGGAGGACAGGTTTTCTATCTTCATAACAGGATTGAGACCCTGGAGGAAACTAGAATTAAGTTGCAAAACATCCTTCCTGAGATGATGATTGATACCGCTCACGGACAAATGAGTTCTGAGGAGCTGGATGATATTTTCCGCCGATTTAAGCTTGGCGGGTTCCATGTCTTAATAGCGACAACGATAATTGAGAATGGAATAGACATTCCGAATGTAAACACAATAATAATTGACAGGGCAGACATGTATGGTGTAAGCCAGCTTTATCAATTGAGGGGGCGTGTTGGGCGCAGTGACAGGAAAGCCTATGCATATCTTCTGTACCCTGAGCACAAAGTTCTCTCAGAGGTCGCAATGAAACGTCTGCAAGTAATTTCGGATTTCACAGAGCTTGGCGCTGGATTTAAAATTGCAATGAAGGATATGGAAATACGCGGAGCAGGAAATCTTCTGGGAAGGGACCAGAGCGGAGATGTCTACTCGGTGGGGTTTGAGCTTTATGTAAAACTTCTGAATGAAGCTGTGGAACGTTTGACTAGCAATAAAGACTATAAAAAACAAAATGAAGTTCTTATAGAGCTTGATTATACAGGATTCATTCCAAATACATATATTCATTCAATACAAACAAAAATGGAAGTTTATAAGAAGATTGCAGGAATACAAACAAGCGAAGAGCTTGACAGAATGTGCAACGAGCTTGAGGACCGTTTTGGTCCGATTCCTGATGAGGTCTACAGTCTTTTAAGTCTCTCGGAAGTAAGAATCATTGCAAAAAAACTTGGTATAACAACAATCCGCGAAAGAAAAGGTGAAATTACTGTAGAATTTGACCGCGTTACAGATATTCCTATAGATAAACTGATGCGTCTGGTAAGAGACAATGCAGGAAAAATCAAGCTTGACAGCACGAAGCCTAACCAACTCATTCTCTTGACAGGAAAAATTGGATTAAAAGAAAAAAGCGAGTTTAT
>CAZURC010000118.1:0-5970 GCA_964623405.1 uncultured Treponema sp. | reverse complement strand
TTATCACGATGGTCAAGGAAGCAGAAAACGACGGAACGATAAAATCGCACGAGACGAATTTAATCCGCTCTGCAATTGAATTTGACGACTTGTCGGCGGAAGACATTCTTGTTCCGCGCGTGAGCATTTGCGCAGTTGAAAAAAATGCGCCAAAAGATGAAATCAAACGAAAATTTGAGGAAAGCGGATTCTCGCGGCTTCCAGTTTATGACGGCGGAATTGATAAAATTGCTGGAATCTTGCACGAAAAAGATTTTTACAAGAATCAGAATTCTGAAAAGAAAATAGAAAATCTTATGACAAAGCCGTTCTTTGCGACCGGAAAAATGAAAATCTCAACGCTTCTTCTAAAAATGCAGAAAGAGCACAGCCAGATGGCTGTGATTCTTGATGAGTACGGTGGAACTCTGGGGCTTGCGACGATGGAAGATATTTTGGAGGAGCTTGTCGGCGAGATTTATGATGAGCACGATGAGAAATCTGATTATGAGAACCATGAGATAAAGCCTTGCGGAGAAAATTCGTTCATTTTGAGCGGAGAGACTTCGGTTCATAAAGTCTTGAAATTTTTTGATATAAAAGATGATGAGCCTGAATCGAACACTTTGAGCGGCTTGATAACTGAAACTTTGGGAGATTTTCCAGAGACAGGCAAAAAAATCAACTTCCGTGGAAAGCTTGAATTTGAAATCCTTGAGGCTGGCGGCAACAAGGTTCAGAAAATAAAGGCAACAAGGGCTAACTGACGCCGTTTTTACAAGATGAAAAGGTGTCGTCTTAATTCAAGAAATCCTGTATACTTGGGAAATGGATAATTCAAACAGCAATGAGATTTTAAGCGGGTCTGAGAAGAACCCCCAGGAGCCTGTCGGCAGCAAGACTGCGCTTGTTACTATTATCGGGCGGCCTTCTTCCGGCAAGTCCACTTTCTTGAACACAGCGTCCGGCGAGAAGGTGAGTATTGTAAGCGCCGTTCCTCAGACTACACGCAATGCAATTAAAGGCATTGTGAACACATCTTTGGGACAGCTTGTCTTTGTGGACACTCCTGGCTACCACGACTCAAACAAGAAAATGAATCTCCGCATGAGAAACATTGTCGCAGATCAGCTGGAGAGTGCGGATTCCATCCTTTACGTTATTGACTCAACACGCAAGTGCGGAGATGAGGAAAAGCTTATAACCGCGCTCTTAAAGGGCCATGAGAAAAAGACAGTTGTCGCAGTGAACAAAATTGATGAGCAAGGCTCGGACACAAAAGAGCCTCGGGAATTTCTTGCGGAGCAGCTGCCAGAGCTTGACCAGAAGAGCATTATCAATATCTCCGCGAAGAATGACGAGGGAGTTGAAGATGTCCTTCGCGTGCTTTACAGCATGGCTCCAGATGCTCCTCACCTTTATCCAGAGGAGTTCTACACAGACCAGGAGGTTGACTTTAGAATTGCGGAAGTTATCCGCGAGCAGGCAATCAACCGCCTTGAGCAGGAGATTCCTCACTGTCTTTATGTCCAGATTGCAGACCTTGAGATGCGCAGTCCTTCCAAGATGTGGTGCCGCGCGTTTCTCTGTGTTGAGAAGGAAAGCCAGAAAGGAATAGTGATAGGCAAGGGCGCCTCGATGATTAAGGAAATAAGGATAGGCGCAATCAAGCAGCTCCGCAAGATTTTTGACTACCGGATTGACCTTGATTTGCAGGTCAAGGTAGACAAGAACTGGCGGCAGAACGATATGCGCCTGGACAAGCTCTTAAAGTAAGTTTTCGCTTAAACGAGCTTGCGGAAAAGCTCAAACTGCGCTATTCCCTGGTAGCGCAGCATGCTTGCTCCATTGCAGACCTTGCACCCTGACGCATCCGCGCGCGCCATTACAGGCGTTACTTCCGGTGAATATATAACGTCATAGACAAATTCGCTGCCCTTAAAGTCATAGAACCATATCGGGTCGTTGCTCTGGTTTGCAATTTCTGTGCTTCCCATTCCTTTTGAGGTTGTCTGTACTATTATATCTGAGTATTTGTTCAGTTTTTCCAGGCTTTCCGGCCCTAGAGTCGCATAGTCAAAACCGTATTTATCTGCCACAAGCCTGGCCTTTGCAAGAGTCCTATTGAATACGCAGGCCTTTGCCCCAAGCTCATGGATTACAAATGCGATTGCGCGGCTTGCGCCTCCGGCTCCGATTATCGCAACTTTTTTACCATGCAGAGTCTTGAGACCGGTAAACTCAAGCAGGGCTTTCTCAAATCCTAGTGCATCTGTGTTGTAGCCCTTCCAGCCATTGCTGTCTCTGACAACGGTGTTGCACGCGCCGATTTCCTGTGTCTTCTGGTCTATGTCATCAAGTAAAGGAATTACTGTCTCCTTGTGCGGAATTGTGACGGAAAAGCCCTGTAAATCCAAAGTTCTTGCAAAATCCATTGCCTCATCTATTGACTCCGACTTAAATGGAACATAGACCGCATTCATCTTGTTTTCATGGAACAGGCTGTTCTGCAGCTCAGGGCTTGAGGTAATCTTTAGAGGATAACCTGTGATTCCGAATACAGCTGTGTTATCATCAGTACCATGAAAATTGTAGACATCATTTAGTGTGACAGGATCAATGTGTCCTATTGCCATTAGGTTGTCCATAAGCTCTGAGGGACTTGTGTATGTGAGAAAAGAGTGGATTCTCCCTGCCAGGACACGTGTAGGAATTCCTAAGGGGCCCATGGCGCATAGAATCTGCTCTGTATCTTTCCATTTGTCTGCATCACTGAAAAGCTTTGTAACATCGCTCAAGCTATGCGGCATAAAGGCAATTTTTGGAATCTCATAAGAGTTCTGCCGCATCTCGCTTAGTTTTTTTGCAATGTCTTCTACAGGGTCTGTCATATTGTGATAGGAGCGGATTATCCTTGTGCCGAAGGCCTGGGCTGCGTCTTCCAGGCTCGGAATATGAAAGTCGGTCTCAAAGTCAACATAAGCAAAATTCTTCTTCGGGTCATCCTCTGCAAACGCAAGTGCCCGCGCAAAGAGCATTGTGCGGCTGCCTTCTCCCTCTATGTACTGTCCGCCGTCAATCCTGCGTCTTATTGTAAGAATTGATGGAACGTCAATCATTGAAGGAAAGCTGCGGATTTCAAGCCGCTCATCCTGCTCAAGGAAGTCTGCCCTAAGCTCTACAAGGTCAATGTAGTTCTTGTATTTCTCCACAATTTCGACATCTTCTTTTAGGGTCTTTCCCGTCACGCATAAGCAAACTAAAGATTTTGTCATTATGTTTAATTCTCCATATTAAATAGGAACAGAGGCGCTTTATAGCTATTCCACAGACAGTCTCTTCGCCTCTTTTCCAGCGACTCTAAGGACAAGCTCACTTCCTGCGTTTACCTCATAAGGAATTGAGAAATGTCCTCCGGTATGGTTAAGAGATACAATTTCCCTGCGCTGTCCATTGTCCTCTATGCATTCAACTGTCATCGCCACAGGATAAGGGAACTGCGCAAGCTCCGCTTCGAAAATGCCGTAAACTGTGTCGTCATCAGTCTTTGCTGGGAACGCCATGTCCACAGACACCCTTGTGTAGTTAGGCACATACTCGCTAGTGAACTGTTGCTGGCTTACAACTGAATCCTCTTTTTCATCTTTCTGCGCTCTGTGGGCAGTAAAGTCTATGACAAGCTTTGTGTTTGGAAGCAGCGCAAGCATATCATTCACAGATTTTCCGATAAAGCTAGGAACTCTTGTGTTGTCAAAGTTCGGACCGCGGCTCACGACTAGATGAACTGTTACTGGATTAGAGATTTTTGTTCCTTCCGGCGGGTCTTGCTCAAGGATTGTTCCTGCCTCTGACAAGTCTGCCTTGTATGCCGGATCATCAAGCACGATAAGCGGGCGGGCAGCTCCTGTGAACATTGTCGCGAGGTCAATTTTTACATCATCGTATTTAAGACCTATATAGTTGCCCACTTCTGAAACTATAGCTCCGCGGCTTACTGTGATATTCACCCTTGTCCCTGCCTTTACAATAGAGCCTGCATCCGGCGACTGGCTCAGGATTGTTCCAGACGGCTGCTCATCATACCTAAGCTGGAGCTTGGGATAAAGCTCTTTCTCCTGCATCTCAAGCAATGCCTGCGTCAGCTCCTTGCCTTCCAGATGAGGAACAAGAACTTTCTCAGGACCTTTTACAGTTATAAAGAATACCGCCAGGCAGGCAAGAAGCATAAGCACAACAGCGATTGCAACAGTTGCAAAAAGAGCATGTCCGCTTGCCTCAAGCTTTTCCATTCCGTTTACAAAGCTTACGCGGCAGTTCTGTATCTTGAAATTCCTTATTTTATGTCCAAGTTTTGAGAAAAAATCTTTCGCATTGAACTTCATATAAAATATTCCTTATTCTTATTAAAGTTAGATTGTTTTATCATCGAGCACACAGCCTGTAAAGCCGCGCGCGCCGTTCATGAATGACTTGTAGTCCATTGCCTTTTTGCCCTGCCACTGCAGCTCCAGGGCAGCAAGCGCAGTGCCATTGCCACATGCTATTTCAACTCCGTGCTCCTTACGATATGGAAGAACTGTTCCTGGCTTGGCTGTTGCCGCTGCCTCATTTTTAACAGGGCGCGCTTTTATAATTGTGAGCTTTGTTCCATTGCAGTAGGAGAAGCACATCGGCCACGGATTGTATGCGCGGATTTTCCGGTCAATCTCAATGGCTGTCTTTGTCCAATCAATAAGCCCATCCTCTTTCCTTATAAAGTTTGTGTAGTCTGCCTGTCCTTCCTGCGCTCTTCCCCCTATTTTTCCCTGGGCATAGTTCGCAAGGACTTGAATTAGGAGAGCCGCGCCTTTTCTGGCAACGGGACTTTCTGCGCCGCTGCCGTCCATAAGGCTTGCTGTTGTCTCTGTGCCGTCCAGTTTAATAAAGTCCTGTGCAAGAATATCTCCCTCATCAGTCTTTAAGGCAAGCTTTTGCACTGTTATGCCAATCTGGTCTTCTCCTGCAAGAATCGCCGCCGGAACAGGTGTGCATCCTCTGTGCTTAGGAAGCGCAGAGGGGTGAAGGTTTATTCCTCCAAGCGGAAAGAGAGAGAGAAATTTCGGACCGAAGATGCGCCCGTAGTCAAAGCTCACAAGAAGATCCGGCGCAAGCGGTGAGACGGCTTGTCTTGCCTCTTGCGTAAGATGATCAAATTCAAGGACTTTAAGGCCGTTTATCGCGGCCGCTTGGGAAACTTCTGTGGGAATAAGCTCCTTGTGCCGGCCTCTTGCTGACGGAGGATTCGTAATGACTCCCGCAATCTCTATTTCTAAGTCTTTTCCTGAATCTGACCGAGAGAATTCAATTAGTTTTTTCAGCACAAGCGCTGAGGCCAGAGGCGAGCCGGCATATAGAATCTTCATGCCTTTTTTGCTTCTTTTGCCGCTTTCTTTGCGGCGATTTTTGCTGCTATGGATGCGGCCTTTCTTGCCTTCTCCTCTTCCTTCTTCTTTGCCCGCTCAAGGCGCTTCTGCATCTGCGCTGTCACTTTTGCGGCGAACTCCGGATCTCCCCTGTCAATATATATTATTCCATCAAGGTGGTCATTCTCGTGCTGAATGCACCTTGCTAGAAGCCCGTCTGCTTCCAGCAAAAAGGGCTTGCCAAATTCGTTAAGAGCTGAGACTGTGACTTTGGACGGCCGCTTTATGTTTTCCTCAAATCCAGGCAGAGAGAGACATCCTTCCTCATAGTCGCAAAGGTCATTGCTGGTATGAGTAATCTGCGGGTTTATGAATACACGGCGCACATTGTCTTCTACGGTAATTACAAAAAACCGCTTGGAAATTCCTATCTGGGGCGCCGCAAGTCCGACTCCTTGCGCAGTATCCATTGTCTCAAACATCTCGTTAAGAAGACGGCGCATTTCATCGTTTATTTCTTCCGGTTCAACTGGAATGCATTTTTGGCGGAGCACATCTTCGCCCAGCTTGTAAATTTTCATAGCTCAAT
>CAZURC010000117.1:0-5989 GCA_964623405.1 uncultured Treponema sp. | reverse complement strand
AACAGAGTGTTTCAAAGGGATGGAACAGAGTGTTTCATCAGTACGAAACATTTATTTCAAGAGTATGAAACAAATTATTCCAAAGGTATGGAGCAAATCTTTTATCAGTTTGCAGCGATGCTGAATTAAGCTCAAAATGACCAGTCAAACTCTTCTGTGTAGCTTTCAAACTGTATATCATTTTCAACTCCGTTCTGCTTGAAAATTCGCTTTATTTGATTCTGCTCGTCTGGAGAAATTGCCCTTTCTTTCCGGTAAAATCTGTAGTATTTGGCCCGCCCGAAATGTGAAATCAAGTCCCGCTTTATGCTTCTTGCGTTCTGATACGGAATGTTCTCCAGAATATTTTTTATTCCCCAGGCAAAAGTTAGTTTTTCCGCCGCCTTGAATTTGCTGCATGAGCTATCGTTTTCAGGGAAGACGGTTGGATTTAAGACATGAAAAAGCTCCTGTCTTCTTTCCAGAGCCTGCTCGTAAGCAAGCTGCCTTAAACAGTCTTTCGCATTCCTGCACTCAGAATTCTGGCAGAGAACATGATTTGAGGGAATCTGTAAATCCATATTCAAAGTATACACGATAAATACAGAAAACGAAAAAAATATTTGAAAATTGCCTTAAATTCTTTTAACAATAAATTATCAATCTAACGATTGCTATTAGGACTTGTTACTATTTACAAATCTTTTCTCTGTGCTATACTGCAGTTGTTATGACGGTACGCAACACAAAACAGCGGAATCTGGTTATGGAGCTGATGGAAGGCAATTTTTCTCACCCGACGGCTGATGAAATCTATGAGCTGGCAAGGAAGAAGAATCCAAAAATCAGCAGGGGGACTGTATACAGAAACCTTAATTTCCTTGTGGAGAGCGGGAATATCCAGAAAATCGTTGTTCCGGACGGTGCTGACCATTATGACAGTGTTCTTGAAATGCACTATCACTTCCATTGCGACTCCTGCGGAAGAATGTTTGACGTTCCGCGCTCTGTCTCTGTGGAAGTTGGGAAAGCATCCAGGGAAATGGAATCCGAGGGATTCTCTGTTACGGGGCACAACCTTATTTTTACGGGTATATGTCCTGACTGCAGGCGAAATTCGGATTGAGCGGGAAGTTGTGCAGCCATCCGGAAAAGTCAGATGCCTGATGGCTTGTAGATTTTACATAAATCATAAGAGATTAGGAGAAACAGTCTTATGGAAAACATCAAAGGAACTCAGACAGAGAAGAATTTGCAGACAGCTTTTGCAGGCGAGTCTCAGGCAAGGAACAAGTACACTTTCTATGCTAGCAAGGCGAGAAAGGACGGCTTTGAGCAGATTGCGGACATCTTTGAGGAGACTGCGCGCAACGAGAAGGAGCATGCAAAGATTTGGTTCAAGCTTTTGCATGGAGGCGAAATGCCTTCTACTGCCGAGAACTTGAAGGATGCGGCTTCTGGCGAGAACTATGAGTGGACTGACATGTATGACGGTTTTGCGAAAGTTGCAAAGGAAGAGGGCTTCCCTCGTATCGCAAAGCTCTTTGAGATGGTTGGAGCTATCGAGAAGCGCCATGAGGAGCGCTATCTAAAGCTTTTGGACAATGTGAACAAAGAGGTTGTGTTCAGCAAGGACGGAGATGTGATCTGGCAGTGCGCTAACTGCGGCCACATTGTCGTAGGAAAGAAAGCCCCTAGCGTGTGCCCTGTATGCGCTCATCCGCAGAGCTTCTTCCAGATTGCCGCGGATAACTACTAATCTATTAAGATATTTGTACACTGCGAAAGCAAGGGGGCTGCCAGCTGGCAGCCCCCCTTTTTTAGTTGCTTCCCGTTAGTTGCTTGTGCTTGTCTTAAAAGTCACTCCGCTGACAGAAGACGTGCTTCCAATATATGCCGTGTAGCTTGATAAATCTTGGTCTGTCGCCGAGATTGTCACTGTTGCGCCGTTCGAGCCGGAAGTTCCCCAGGCGCTAGTCGCCTCTGCCAAAAGGAAATAATCGCTTGAAGACGCTTGCGTGAACGTGTTTCCTTCAAGCGTGATGTTTGCCGTGATGTTCGTGCAGAAGAACATTGGAGCTCCGCTTGTTGTAACGGCGAGAGTTGAGTTTTTCGCAGTAAAGTAATCAGTTCCAGCGGAAGAGTCGCCCGACATGCTCTGGTAAATCATAATTCCCGCCGCGTCAACCGTGTGAGCTGTGGAGTTGCTTTCGCTCGTTCCGCTTCTGTTTCCATTGCCTGAGCAAGAGAATTCGCAGTTTTCAACGCTCGCCGTGCTTCCGCCTTCAACAACAACCATTTGAGCCTTGTTCGCCGTTCCAGTTGAATCGCTCACATTGATTGTTCCTGTTGAGTAAATGAGCGGGCTTCCGTTGCTGTTTGTCTGGAGCGTCATGTTTGTTGCGGTTATTGTTCCGCCGCCTCTGTCGGTTGCAAGAGACGCGCACGAGCCGCCTTGCGTTGTGATTGAAACTGTGTCCGCGTTGATTGTTCCGCCGTAAGTGCAATGAAGTCCGCGAGAGCCTGCGCTTCCCGTCGTTGTGATTGTGCTGTTTTTAATTGTAACAGCCGCGCCGTTTGTCGAGACAATCGCGTTCGAGCCGTTTGAGGTTGTCGAGATTGTCGCATATTCAATTGTCGCGCTTGAAGTGCTTCCCGAAACCACGATTCCGCTGTTGATTCCATAGAAGTTGTAGTCGTCGCCGACTTGTCCGCCTGAGGCCGCCGAGCCTGACTTTGTGATTTGAACTTTGTTTGATTCAGTTCCAGTGATTTTTAGGCTTCCGCCATTCACAACAAGGAAAACAACCTGGTCGCTTGAGCTAGATGCAGATGTGTACTCGCCCGAAGTGATTTCTACAGTTGTTCCGTCAATCAAGTAAGCGGCAGAAAGTGTTTTTGAAGTTCCAGAAAAAGTAACTGTGGCACTTCCACTGGAGATCGCGTTTCCGCTTGTGTCGGTCAAAGTTGTGGCAGTAGTAGTTGTTGTTCCGTTGCCATCATCGCCGTCAGAGCAAGCGGCAATTCCAAAAATCAAAAATAGGGATGTCAGGATTCCTAGGAGCCTAAAAGAAAATCTTTTCATAAACAAAAACCTCCAATTACATAGAATTGTAATTCAGTTCGGAGAATTTTGCTTAAAAAAAACTTAACTTTAAGGAAATATTCATTAAAGTTTTTCATCAACCATTGATAATACAGAAGTAACTGTTTCAAGATATTTGATCAATGTTTGTGCTCTGTGTTTAAAAATTCTTGTAAAAATGGCTTTTAAGGTTGTATTCATTCCGTTCAGAAAATAAATTTCTCAAAGGCCTTGTTTATATTATAAGTTTTATAATTCCTCTTGCTGATAGATTTTCTATCGGCATTTTATGGCGATGTGATGGAGTATGTTTATTCAAAAAGTTATGATATTATTGGTTTATAAAAAAATGGATTTAAATATAGAATACAAGCAGACTTATAAATAAAATTTAAATAACATTGGCACATATAAAAACGTGACGGGAAAACAAGCAAGGAGGTGATAGTGTGAAGTCAAGTGCGCTACAGATTGTTCAGTATCAAGGTTCTAAACGAATGCTAGCACCGGCAATATTGAATTATTTTCCAAATTCTGTAAGAACTTTATGGGAACCGTTTTGCGGCATGGCAGCTCTTACTATTGCAGCTGCACAGAAAAAGCTTGCGAACTCATACCATCTGAATGATATAAACGCACCTCTAATAAAGATTTTACAATCAGCCATCGAAACTCCCGAATCTCTGATAAAGGAATATAGCAAAGTATGGAATGAACAATTTTCTTTTGCTGGTGGCGATATTCAGCATTTTTACAAAATTCGTGAAGATTTTAATAATGGTGATGAATCAGCTGCAAATCTTCTTTATTTGATTGCACGGTGCGTAAAAGGCTCTGTTCGTTATGGAAGCAATGGGAAATTCAATCAGTCTCCAGATAAAAGACGGCATGGCACTAAACCCAGCACATTACAGTCTCGTTTGTATGAAATTTCAGCATTGCTTAAAAACCGAACAACTTTCTCTGCTGTTGATTACCGTGAGATTTTTGACATGGCAAAAGCAGGCGATTTAGTCTATATGGATCCTCCTTATCAGGGGGTTTCAAATGTCCGTGACAACAGATATTTAGCGGGTGTTTCACAAAAAGAATTTGCGGAATCTTTGGAAGTATTGAATAGAAAAAATGTTGACTTCCTTATAAGCTACGATGGAAACTGTGGTGATAAATCATACGGCAAAGATTTGCCAACAGAACTTGGATGTAAAAAAATTCTTTTGAATGCCGGATATTCATCTCAGTCAATCTTGCTGGGCCGCAAAGAAATAACGCAGGAAGCCTTGTATATCAGCCGAAATCTTGTAGATAAATGTAACGTGGTTAAGATTTCTGAACGGCCAGAATTGGAATTTGGATTTGCAGTATGAGCGAGAAACTTCCAGAAAGTTTTATAAAATTGCTAAATTCGGTTGAGGCAAAACGTCCTAAAACCGTGATACAGCATATTTTAAAACATGGATTCATTACAAATGAAGATTTAAAGAACGAGTATGGATACAATCATCCTCCTCGTGCAATTAGGGATGTACGTGAACTAGGAATTCCAATCACTACTTATCGTGTTACAGATTCCACAGGACGTAGTATTGCTGCATATAAATTTGGGAATCCCAATGATGTCAAACCTGTGGCTACAAAAACAAAAGGGTGTTCCGCATTATCTCATAAATTAAAGCAACAGCTTATTGAAAAATACGGCTCAAAATGTTTTATATACTTGGAAGATCTCGATGAAAATTCTTTGCAAGTAGACCATCGCATCCCGTATGAAATTGGCGGAGAGCAAGATGTAAATGACATTTCAAATTTTATGTTGCTATCGGCTTCTGCAAACAGGGCAAAATCTTGGACGTGTGAGCATTGTAAAAACTGGAAAGATAAAAATCCTGAATTTTGCAAGCGATGTTTTTGAGCTTTTCCAGAAGATTATGACCATGTTGCTGGGGAAGTTGAAAAGGTTATTCCTGTCGTGTTCACAGGCGATGATATTGCTGATTATAATGCCTTGCAAAAACTTTACGGAACAATTGAAAACATGCAGCAAGAAGTCCGTATAATGATTCACAATCATGTTAGTGAAATAGAATGAAACGGCGCTCTATTTTGCTAGTAAATTCCCAAAGGCAGACCTTCTGATTATTTGCGCTCAGAGCGTTTCAATTTATATTCAAACTATTCTGCAAATCCTTACAAGATTTTTTATGTCGATTTTATCAAGGCTTAGTTTCACGCCGCATTTTTCATCAACTGAAAAAAAATCGTTTTGTGCTTCTGAACTTTCCAAGGAATTCTAATTAAAGAAAGAATTTCTAATATCTGTTCATAAATAAAGCTAGACTTCGTGGTAAAACAGAAAAATGTCTTCGTACTTTCCATTAGGGAGCAAAAATCCGCCTGGAACTTTGCCGAGCTTTGTAAAGCCAAGCCTCTCGTACAGATGGAGCGCGTGAATGTTCGAAGCGACAACCGCATTGAACTGCAAGATTTTGAATCCTTTTTCGTGCGCAGTTTTTAGGCAATCCTGCACAAGTTTTTCGCCGATATGCTCGCCGCGCACAGATTTTTTTACTGCGTAGGAAGCATTAGCAATGTGAGCGCATCGACCGACATTGTTTGGATGCAAAATGTAAAGCCCTGCAATCTCGTTTGAGTCTTCATCAAAAGCGATTCCTGTAAAAGTCTGGCTTTTGAAAAAATCATCAGCGTTATTTTCTGAAAGGCCTTCAATCTGCGGAAAAGCAACTCCGTCTTTTACAACTTCGTTCCAAATTTCCATCGCGTCCTTTTTGTCAGAAGACTTGTATTCACGGATTTTGATATTCATTTTATCGCCTCGATTGATGCGAAAAAATCTTACTTCTTTGAAAGCGGTTTTACAATAGAAATTGATTTTTTACGCCGTCACGTTATGAAGCCACTTTCCGC
>CAZURC010000116.1:0-6087 GCA_964623405.1 uncultured Treponema sp. | reverse complement strand
CAAAGTCAAAAATCATCGAGCTTGATTGGAACGAAAGCGCGGACTTGAAAAATGGAGTCAAAATCGACTGTCTTCCGACCCGCCATTTTTCTGGACGCGGACTTGTCAGCGCGAAAACTTTGTGGGCTTCGTATATGGTTTTATCGCCAAAGAATACGGTTTTTCTCGGCGGCGACGGCGGCTATGACGGAAGATTCAAACGCTACGGCGGTCAGTACGATATTGACTGGGCGATTCTCGAAAACGGACAGTACAGCAAAGACTGGAGCCAGATTCATTGCCTGCCAGAGCAGATTTTAGACGCGGCAAAGGAACTCAATGCTAAGCACATTCTCACGGTGCATTGGGGAAAATTCTGCCTTTCAACTCATCCGTGGACAGAGCCGCTTGAAAACGCGCGGAAAATGAAGGAAGCCGGGCTTGACGTTGTGACGGAACAGATTATCGGACAGAAATTTGAGCTGTAAGAATGGCTCTGCTCGACATTCTTTGGAGAGCAAAAGTTTTGTGTGTGAACACACAGAATTTGAATGTGTAAATACTCAATACAAAAAAAACAGCTAGTGCTATAATTCCTTAAAGATAACTTAAAAATTGCGGCAAGCAAGCCCTTTCCGCATGCGCAATCGCTTCTTAAGCAGTGTTTGCACGCATGGGCTATAGCACAGAAGGAGAAAGTTTTACATATTTTAGTCCAGACGAACTGCCGTGCGGAACGGCAGCTTCGAATGGGCTGTTTACAGATTACAGTTTATTCTATTGAATTGACCGGCTTGTTTTCTTTAAGCCAAAGTATGCGCTGGTTTGAGGAGCCTCTGTAGTTCAAGGTGATGTCCTTAAGCTCAATCTTGAACGGACCGTCCACAAGAACGTCTATGCTCTCCAGCATTCTGTCTGTGGCTTCGCAGTGCTTGCGGCCGTCCTTTGGCTTTATATCCACATCGTAAATATAGCCTGTGTAGCACCATATATTCTTGCGCGGGTAGGTTCTTCTTACTCTCTCAAGGAACGGGGCAAGAACGCGCTGGTTTTCCTCTTCAAAAGGCTCTCCGCCAAGAACTGTAAGACCGCTTATATGGCTTGGCGCAAGAGCGGCGATTAGCTCGTCCTCTGTTTCTCTTGTAAATTCCTTTCCGAATTTAAAGTTCCATGTTGCCTGGTTAAAGCAGCCAGGGCACTTGTTGCGGCAGCCGCTTACAAAGAGACTCACTCTCACGCCGAGACCGTTTGCGACATCAATCTTTTTTATTTCGCCGTAGTACATAGCTATAGATGCAACACGCGCTCTTTTATTTCCTGTGTGCGGCCCTGGTTCCAGTACTGTGTCCCGATGTAGCCGCATGTTCTGCGGGCAACGTTCATAGTTGACTGGTCTGTGTTTCCGCAGTTAGGACATTGCCATACAAGCTTGCCGTCCTGGTCGGTTACTATTCGGATTTCGCCTGTGTATCCGCATTTCTGGCAGCAGTCGCTCTTTGTGTTAAGCTCCGCATACATTATGTTCTCGTATATATGCTTTAATACAGCGATGACAGCCGGAATGTTGTTCTCCATGTTAGGCACTTCGACATAGCTTACTGCTCCGCCTGGAGAAAGCTCCTGGAACTGGCTCTCAAATGTGAGCTTAGTGAACGCATCCACCGGCTCTGTCACATGGATATGATATGAGTTTGTGATATAGTTCTTGTCTGTAACTCCTGGTATTTCTCCAAAACGGCGCTTGAGGCACTTTGCGAACTTGTATGTTGTTGACTCCAGAGGAGTTCCATAGAGGGAGAACGCAATGTTTGTCTTGTCGCGCCATTCTGAGCATTTTGTGTTCATGTAGCGCATTACCTTGAGCGCGAACGGCGTCGCCTCTGGATCTGTGTGCGGCTTGCCGGTCATATAGCGTGTGCACTCACAAAGTCCCGCATATCCCAGCGAAATAGTTGAATATCCCCCGTAAAGCAGCTTGTTTATGACCTCTCCTTTTTGCAGGCGGGCAAGGGCGCCGTTCTGCCAGAGAATAGGAGCAACATCGCTCGGGGTGTTAAGGAGACGGTTATGGCGTGCCATCAGCGCACGGAAGCAGAGCTGGAGGCGCTCATCAAAGATTTTCCAGAACGCATCCATGTTGCCGCCGGAAGAGCAGGCTACGTCCACAAGGTTGATAGTTACAACGCCCTGGTTGAATCTTCCATAGAACTTAGGCTTGTTTGTCTCTGGATCATGGTAGACAGTGAGGAATGAGCGGCAGCCCATGCAAGGATAGCAGTTGCCGTCCTTAAGCTCTTTCATCTTTTTTTCTGAGATATAGTCTGGAACAAGGCGGCGCGCAGTGCATTTTGCCGCAAGCTCTGTCAGATAGAAGTATTTTGATCCTTCCTCAATATTATCTGGCTCAAGGACATAGATAAGCTTTGGAAACGCAGGTGTTACCCAGTAGCCTGCCTCGTTCTTTACGCCCTTGTGCCGCTGGCGCAGGACTTCTTCAATAATAAGGGCGAGATCCGCCTTTGTCTGCTCATCCTGCACCTCGTTCAAGTACATGAATACTGTTACAAAAGGACTCTGGCCGTTCGTTGTCATGAGAGTCACAACCTGGTACTGGATTGTCTGAACTCCGCGCGTAATCTCATCCTTTAGGCGCATCTCCACAATCTCATCAAACTGTTCCTTTGTGTAATGCACTCCTGTCTTTTCTGATATTGCGTTCATCTCGCTTATGATTTTCTTGCGGCTCACATCAACAAACGGCGCAAGATGGGCGAGAGAGATTGACTGGCCGCCATACTGGCTTGAGGCCACTTGTGCGATAATCTGTGTCGCGATGTTGCAGGCGGTTGAGAATGAGTGGGGCTTGTCGATTTTTGTTCCCGAGATGACAGTTCCGTTCTGAAGCATATCCTCAAGGTTTACAAGATCGCAGTTGTGCATGTGCTGCGCAAAATAGTCCGCATCGTGGAAATGTATGATCCCCTCGTTGTGCGCCTGGACAATATCCGAGTCAAGAAGAAATCTCTTTGTAATGTCCTTTGATACTTCTCCCGCCATGTAGTCGCGCTGCACAGATACGACAGTTGAATTCTTGTTTGAGTTTTCCTGCTTTACTTCCTCGTTCTGGCACTCAAGCAGGGACATTATCTGCTTGTCAGTTGTGTTTGCGCGGCGCATAAGCTCGTGTTGATAGCGGTAAGTGATATATTTTTTCGCAATGTCAAAAGCGCCGGCCTTCATTATCTCCTTTTCCACCATGTCCTGAATCGCCTCAACGTTCATCTCATGGTTCTCTGCGGCGCATTTTCTTTCTATTTCCAGCGCAATGTCGTTTATCGCCTTGTCAGAAAGCCTCTCGCTCTGTGGAACTTCCTTGTTTGCCTTGGAAACTGCCGCGACAATTTTGTTCAAGTCAAATATTGCCTCTGAGCCGTTTCTCTTGATGATTTTCATATAAATAATCCTCCCGAACCTTTTATGCAGATATTTTTAGAATACCTCTTGACAAACAGAAAAAAGTTATAGTGTCCAAAGCGGTAAAAATCGCATAAAAAAACGCTACATATAGCGTTTTTTGCTTAATGTTCATACTATATATCGACAAAAGGAAACCGTCAATCAGTAAAAACCTATAACTGCACAAAAAATAAAATACTAGGCGGTTTTGTGCAAAATCCGCATGGCTTAAAATTCCTTGAATCAGAACAGTCTACAATGACAACAGATAAATCTGAGGTTTCTCGGTGATACTTATATAACAATATTAAGGAAAAAAGATAGAAAACATTTAGTGCTTAAGTAATGAGCGCAAGATATTATCTTGCCAAGTTTGCGTGGCGAACTTGCATATTAACTGCGTTTTTCATTTCCTGTCAGTCGACGGGCAGGTTGTTGCAGAAACGCTTAAAAAGTCTCTTGAAAGATAAGGCTTTCCCATCGGCTTTTTATTGGAGTATTTATGAAGAAACTGAGTATGACCACAAAGATTGCTCTTTTGTCGGTCTTTCCTGTTTTTGTGATGGCTGCTGCGATTATTCTTAGCGCGGCAAGAATCAACGAAAGAGAGCTGCGGGATCTTTATTCCGAGGACTTATGGACTGCGCAGAGCGGTTTTGAAAGGACACTTAACGACTGGAAATCTAATCTTGCGACGACGAGCAAAATGCTGGTCTCTTTACAAGATCTTGTGAGTGGAGTTGAGGACGGAGATACTTACAGACTTTCTTATGTAGTTGATAATATCATAAGCGGACTTACTCCAGACTTTGCCTTTGTCACAGATGCGCAGGGTATTATTCTTAGCGGCAGCTATGCGGGGGAAAGCGCCGCAGGGGTGAGGGCGGTGGCAAAAGCCTTGAGCGGCGAGTCGGTGTCCTCTGTTGAGAATACGGATTACACCGAATACGGATTGCTTTATGCGACTCCTATAACAAGCGACTCATCCGTAATAGGTACTCTTGTAATCGGATATGACTTTCTTAAAAAGCAGCTTATAACTCTAATGTCGGAGTCACACGGAGTTGACAGCGCGATTTTCGAGGGGGATAGAATCATCGCGACTTCCCTGGGAGACAGCTTCGTAGGCACAACTCTGGATAACGAGGAAGTGTCCGACGCAGTCTTTAACAAGGGCCGTGTTTATTCTATGAATAGAGAAATAAACGGCGTGCATTATGACTGCTTTTATCTTCCGTTTGAGGATTCTGATGGAAACATAAGCGGAATGCTTTTCCTTGCCAAAGATTTGTCAGGTCTTGCCGGAATGGTTATTACTATGATGAAAGACCTTGCAGTTGTAATCGGTATAATAGTTGTGATTATCGGCTTGGCTGTAATCCTTACTACGAAGAAACTCTTAAAGCCTCTGGAAATTCTTAAAGACACTATGGTCGGTATTTCATCGGGGGATGCGGATCTTACAAAGAGAATCCAGCTTAATCTTCATGACGAGATTGGAGAAGTTGTAAAGGGATTCAATATGTTTACAGACAAGCTCCAGCACATAGTAAAAGAAATGAAGGACAGCAAGAGAGACCTTGATACTGTTGGTGATGACATGAACAGAAGCATAGAGGATGCGACGAGCGCGATAGAGGAGATTCTTGCAAACATAAACTCTATCCATAGCGAGATTCAGAAGCAGTCAAATGCCGTAGACCAGACAGCAGGCGCAGTTGATGAGATTTCCTCAAATATCGCCTCCTTGAACAACATGATAGAAAACCAGTCCAGCGGCGTGACGCAAGCTTCTGCCGCGGTAGAGGAGATGATTGGAAACATAGGCTCAGTAAGCACGTCTATGGAAAGGATGGCAAGGTCATTTGACCAGCTTGGCTCAAACGCAAACAACGGCTTTGAGAAGCTTAGGGACGTAAGCGAAAAAGTGAAGCAGATAGAGAGCGAGTCACGGCTTCTGCAGGAGGCTAACGAGGCGATTGCGAGCATAGCTTCACAGACAAATCTGCTTTCTATGAATGCGGCGATAGAGGCGGCTCATGCCGGCGAGGCAGGAAAAGGTTTCGCTGTTGTCGCGGACGAGATTAGAAAGCTGTCAGAGACATCAACTGTGCAGTCAAAGTCAATTGGCGAGCAGCTCAGGCAGACACAGGACTCAATCGCTAACGTTGTCGCCGCAACCCAGGAGGCGAGCGATGCTTTTGGCGTTGTCGCAAGCGAGCTTAAGGAGACAGCGCAAGTTGTTGTCCAGGTGCGCTCCGCGATGGAAGAGCAGAACGAGGGATCAAGGCAGATTACAGATGCGCTCAAGATGATGAACGACAGCACGGTGGAAGTAAGAAGCGCCTCTGCCGAGATGAACGAAGGAAACAGCTTGATTTTGAACGAGGTCAAGGAGCTTCAGGATGCGACCCATGTCATAAAGACGGGCATGGACGAGATGAAGATTGGCGCGGAGAAAATCAACGAGACGGGAGCGGCTTTGAGCGGCGTTTCTGCAAAGATGAGAAACTCAATCAGCAGAATAGGCACGCAAGTTGATTTGTTCAAAGTATAGCAATGGCTAGACAAGCCTGCCCTGTATTCAGATGCATCGGGGCAGGCTTCTTTGTTTCAATTCCTTAAATTTCGGAAATAATTCTTCCGCAGCCG
>CAZURC010000115.1:1712-6268 GCA_964623405.1 uncultured Treponema sp. | reverse complement strand
GCCGTGAGCTTTGTGTCGTTGTCAAGCCATTTTTTTAAGAAAGTTCGCATATTTTCACCTCCGAAACGGAACACTGTGTTCGGACGTAAAATATCACGTTTGAAAATCGAAAAGAAGTTTAAAGCGGTCAGTTTGTTCGGAACGGAACAAAAACTGAAAAATGTTCGGAAAACTACAAGCGCATGGTCTTTTCTCCGAAACATAAACTGAGAAGAAATGTTATATTTGTATAATATCTGATGATTTGAGGTTATTTTATGAAGAAAATCATTTTTGCTTTATGCGCGGAGCTTTGTCTTGTCTCTTTGTCAGTGTTTGCAAAGTCTCAAGAGACGGTTGTGTCTGAGAGCGCGGACGATGCGATAAAATCAGTCTATGCTTATGGATTTGTTGATTTGGAAGGCGCAAAGACAAGCGCAATCATCATTGAGTACGACAGGCCTGTCTTGTCCTCCAGCATAAAAAAAGACAGCTTCCGGATTGAGGATTTCACAACAATCACGGAGGCTGCTCTGGGCTACGACGGCGCGATTGAAGTTGACAAGGACAAAATCAAAGGAAACGAAGGCCAGATTAAAAAGATCTACGTGAACGACAAGGCCGAAACGGCAAAGAAAGGCAAGAAATCCGGAAATTTTGTGATAATCGAAGTGAATACCGACTACATGCTTTCAAGCCAGAACCTGATTTACACAACCTCTATGATTGCAGGCGCAAAGCAGGCAGGAACATTAAAAGCGGCGGACAAGAGCTCGATAATGCCCTCTGCGGATTTTGTGCGAAACTACACAACTTCAACATCTGCAGGACGGAATGGCAAGGAGCAAATAAACTATGAGGCGGATAAGTCAAAAATCATCCTGCCGGAATTTGCGGAAGGCTCGGGCTGGACTTTGAACTACGAGGGCGCAGGCGCGTTCAAGGCGACAAACTGCTTCAGCGAGTACACTGGAAAGTACGAGGACTTCGAGCTGCCTTACGCAATCTATGTTCCGGATGAAAAGACAATGGAGGTGAACAAGGGCAATATCTCTCTCACAATTCACATGGAGCATGCGGCGGCACTTGGAAGCGACCCGATGTCCGCGCTGACTTCCTCCATTGCGGCCGCAAAACATGCCTCTCCGCTCGTCCAGGCGAAAAATCCCGCGATAATCGTAGTTCCGCAGGTTGAGGAGTCGCGACGCTCAACAAACGACATGGACGCTTCAAGCGAGGCGAACACAGCGTTCTGGGAGCTGCTCGACTATCTTCTTGAGAAGTATAAAGGCTACATCGACGAGGAGAGAATCTACGGAACAGGCCAGTCCATGGGCGGAATGTCGATTCTGTACATGGCAAGCCAGCGCGATAATTTCTTTGCGGGAATCGCAGTCGCAGGCGCGCAATGGTCAAACAATTACAGCAAGGAGAAGCAGGGGCTGTTCATGCGCACACCGGAAAATGACAAAATCAGTTTCAATGGATTTGGACTTGACGCGGAGAATTTCCAGAATTGGTACTACATGATTAGTGACGACAATATCCTTGTCCATACTTGCAAAGACGACGCAATGTCAAAAGGCGAGTGGCAGGCAACTTCAGACTACTTTGCGGCGGCAGGAGTTCAAATTCCTTATGCGGAGTGGGATCCATATATTGGCCTGAAAACACAGAACGAGAATGACATCGCGCTCACCAGTCACGACAGCTCAACGCCAGGCAGCGGAATCAGCTGGGCGGGCTTCACTCGCGGAAGCCACATGTCAACATGGAAGTATGCGTATCAGTTGGACTATCCGTTCATCTGGCTATACTCGCAACGGAGAAGTACCCAGGCTGCGCGGGGAAAAATCGAGCAGCTAAAAAATGAATGGCTTGGCCGCGATGAAAACGGAACCATTCTGCCCGGCTTCGGAACTGCGGGGCTTAATTCTGCTCAATTCACTCCAGACGGAGCGGTGAAAGAATATCCTGAAGGCTGGAAGTAAAGATAGAAGCACTCTATAGTGAAGAAGCTTAAAATGAGCCAACTCTGCGCCTGGCTTAGCGCCTATTTGATTAGACTGAAGATTGTCTTTATAATAGAAGAAAATTAAAAAACTTGAGGTACAGATGAAAGACATTCAAAACAAATGGCTTCGGGGAGCGATTCCAGCTCTTCTTCTTCACTGCAGCATAGGCACTGTCTACTGCTGGTCTATTTTCAGCCAGGAAATTGCCGACTATATAGGCTTTTCCAAGGGCGCAACTGAATGGGCGTTCAGCTTTGCGATTTTCTTTCTTGGAATGAGCGCGGCTTTTCTAGGAAATCTTGTTGAAAAGAACATCCACAAGTCCTCGCTTATTGCTACGATTACCTTCGCTTTGGGAATGGCTGGAACGGGATTCTTTATTCAGTATGGAGGCGCGCACAAGGGCTCTCTAGTTTCTCTTGTTGGAATTTATGTCTGCTATGGCTTTATCATGGGAATAGGGCTTGGAACAGGCTATCTTTCGCCTGTAAAGACACTTATGCTCTGGTTCAAGGATAAGAAAGGACTTGCCACAGGCCTTGCTGTCGCGGGATTCGGAGCCGCAAAGGCAATTGCCTCTCCGATTATGCAGGCTCTTCTTGGCGACAACCAGAACGGTGAAATATACAAGATGTTCTATATACTTGCGGCAGTTTACTTTGTGATGATGTTCATAGGACACTTGCTGCTGGCAAAGCCTGCCGACTGGCACGAGCCGCAGACAAAGTCAAAGGAAGATGGAATTATTGCCACGCTCAAGAAAGAGCCTCTTGTAAGCTATATTGCGATATGGCTTATGTTCTATATCAATATTACATGCGGTCTTGCGCTTATCAGCCAGGAAAAGATGATTGTAAAGTGCATCGGGCTTGGAGCGGAGGTTGGAATAATCTCTACAGTTTCCGCAATCTTTAATGCTGGAGGCCGTCTAGGTTTCTCTGCATGGGCTGATCACCTTAAAGACCGCAACACTATCTACAAGCTTATTTTTGTCCTTTCAATTGTGTTTACCGCTATTGTGTTTTTCTCAAAAGGAATTGAGAGTGGGGCAGGAAACATTGTCCTGATGATTTTTGTTCTTGCATTGATTTTTGCTGTGAACGCAGGCTATGGCGGCGGATTCTCTAATATTCCAACCTTGCTTTCTGACCACTATGGGATGGGATCAATCTCTGCAATACATGGAATCACCTTGAGCGCATGGGCGTTTGCGGGGCTTACCGGAAACCAGATGGCGAATGCGATAGTAAGCCGCACTGGCAAGTTTGTGGAGCTTCATGGCGTAAGCGTGAACCCGACAGGCTATCAGCATGTCCTGGCTGTAACAGGCTGTCTGTATGTTGTCGCCTTGCTGCTTTCTTTGTTTCTTGTAAAGTCCATGAGAAAGGAAAGTGAATAGTGGACACAGCAGGGGCTGCCTGGCTATGATTAAGAGAATCTGTTTTAGTGGGAGTAGATAAAAAATATGTCAGTTCTTGCTTTTCAGTCGGACTATATGGAAGGTGCGCATCCTGCGATTATTAAAAGACTTTCAGAGACAAATCTTATGCATACTGCTGGCTACGGCCACGATGAATTTTCTGAGGAGGCGCGCATCTTAATCAGAAAGGCTTGCGGAGCTCCTAATGCTGCGGTTGAAATTCTTGTCGGGGGAACTCAGACAAATTCAACAATAATCGACATCGTGCTAAAAAAATGGCAGGGCGTGATTTCTGCTGACTCAGGGCATGTTTCTGTTCATGAGGCTGGCGCAGTTGAGTTCACTGGACATAAGGTTCTTCCATTGAAAAGCGAGAACGGCAAAATATCTGCGTCTCAAATAGATTCTTATCTTGCGGATTTTTACAACGATGGAAACTGGACTCATGAGGTGGAGCCAGGAATGGTCTACATTTCCGAGCCTACAGAATTCGGCACGATTTACTCAAAGAAAGAGCTTACGGAAATCTCAGAGGTTTGCCGCAGGCGGAAGATTCCTCTTTTCGTTGACGGGGCGAGACTTGCTTACGCTCTTGGAAGCGCGGAGAATGATGTTTCGCTTGAGGATTTGGCGAAGATGACAGATGTTTTTTACATCGGCGGAACAAAATGCGGCGCGCTTTTTGGAGAAGCGGTTGTCGTTCCGAATCCAGAGCTGATTCCGCATTTTGAAACTCAAATAAAACAGCACGGCGCGCTTTTGGCAAAAGGAAGAATTGCGGGAATCCAGTTCGCCGAGCTTTTCAAGAACAATTTGTATTTCGAGCTTGGAAAGTCGGCGGATCTGCTCGCGACGAAAATTCAGGACGCGCTTGTGGCGGCTGGATTCAAGCTCTACTTTAAGTCGCCGACGAACCAGGTTTTCTTCGTGATTGAAAACTCAAAGCTAAAAAATCTAGCGGAAAAAGTGATGTACGGTTTTATGGAAAAATACGATGAAAATCACACTGTAATCAGATTCTGCACAAGCTGGGCGACAACAAAGGAAGACGTGGACAAGCTTTGTGAAGTGATAAAAGCAATGTAGTCCTATGGGCGCACTGCCCATTTAGAGCGGGCGCACTGCCCAACGGCTATGGGCAC
>CAZURC010000115.1:0-1612 GCA_964623405.1 uncultured Treponema sp. | reverse complement strand
CACTGCCCAACGGCTATGGGCACTCTGCATACTGACTGGCTTGTGGTTTTATACAGCATATACAGCTTTTTAAGGCAATCTTAGGCGGCCTTGAATATCTTTATAAGTTTTTTCCTGCACATAAGATACGCTGGAATCAAGAACGCATCGGCAAGAATCCAGGCGAGAGGGCTTGCGAAACATGCCGCCGGAAAACCAAAGAGCGGAACGAAAACAATTCCTATTACCGCGCGGCCTACAAGCTCAAACGCTCCAGCGAATATTGCTGTCCTGGAAAATCCCATTCCCTGGATCAGAAAGCGCACAGCATTCACAAGAGTTAGCAAAATGTAAAATCCGCTGTTTGCAAGCATGAACATTCTCACATTTCCTGCAATCGTCATTAGGGTTTCTTGAGGCTCATTCTTGCTTACAAACAGGAACGCAAGATTTCTGCTGAAAAAATACATAAAGATGAATGCGAGCGCTGAGTAGATGAATCCGACAAGGCATCCCCAGACAAGCCCTGTGTTAAGGCGCTCAAATTTTTTTGCCCCGACGTTCTGTCCGCCGTAAGTCGCCATTGTTGTTCCCAGCGCATCAAAAGGAGTGGAGAAAAAGACTGTGATTTTCTGCGCTGCGGCCACACTCGCAACGTACATTGAGCCTAGAATGTTCACGGCGGACTGCAATATAACGCTTCCAATCGCGGTTATTGAATACTGCAAGCCCATCGGAACTCCAATTCCAAGCAGACTTATCATTTTTTGTCCGCTTAGGATTTTATCTTCTTTTTTTAGACGAAGAATCTCAAACTTGGCTTTCATATAGAAGAAACAAAGCACACCCGAAACGCCTTGAGAAATTACTGTCGCATAAGCCGCGCCTGGAATTCCCCATTTTAGAACGGCGATAAAAATCAAGTCGAGCGCGATGTTAAGCAAAGCGGAGATTATCAGGAAGTAAAGAGGAGTCTTGCTGTCCCCGACTGAGCGTATAATTCCTGCAAGGAGATTGTAGAAAAGCGTTACAGGAATTCCCGCAAGAATTATCACAAAATACGAATAGGCCATATCAATTACATCACCTGGCGTCTTGAGCAAAAGCAGGAGAGGACGGCAGAAAATCACTGACGGAATTGTAAGGACAAAGCATGAAATCAAAAGCAGAAACCAGGAGTTAAACACAAGCTGGCGCATGGATGTGTAGTCCTCGCCTCCGAATTTCTGCGCGACTGGAATAGCAAATCCTGAGCAAAGCCCCATGCAGAATCCGAGTATAAGAAAGTTCAGGCTTCCTGTAGAGCCGACCGCGGCCAGCGCTTTTACTCCAAGAAACTGCCCGACAATGATTGTGTCCACGAGATTATAGAACTGCTGAAAAAGGCAGCCAAGAAAAACTGGAAAAGCAAACGCCAGGATGATTTTGAGCGGGTGTCCTGTGGTCAAGTCTTTCGTCATAGGAATGAAGTATATTGATTTGTTTTTTTTGTGAAAAGGGATATAATGCGCCCTCTGTCAATAAGTCAAAAAATTTGTTACACTGATACTGAATTATTCAATTGAGGAAACTATGGCTATTGATAAATGGGAAATTGTGATTGGCTGTGAGATTCATACGCAGCTTTTGACGA
>CAZURC010000114.1:0-6272 GCA_964623405.1 uncultured Treponema sp. | reverse complement strand
TTTATATTCCAATGAAATGATTGTCAACCTTATCTTGGACATATTTGATAAAATCTTCAAGTTTCATTGTCTGCTGCTCTTTCTTGCTGTCGCTTCTGAATCGGACGGAAACAGTTTTCCCGTTCTTTTCGTTCTCGCCGACAACAAGAATGTAAGGCGTTTTGTGTTCTTTGGTAATCATCTTGATTTTTGAGCGCATATTCTCATCAGAAAGATAAGCGTTCGAGCGGATGTCCGCGGCAAGAAGCGCATCGTTCACTTCCTTCGCGTAGTCATCAAAATCATTCTTGACAGGAACAACCGCCGCCTGCTCGAATGCAAGCCAGGTCGGGAAGTTTCCGGCGAAATTTTCAATCAAGATTCCCAAAAAGCGCTCGATTGAGCCAAGAACCGCGCGGTGAAGCATTACAGGATGATGCTTCTGGTTATCCGCGCCGATATAAGTCGCGTCAAGCCGCTCCGCAGAAGGAAGCTGGAAGTCAGCCTGAATCGTACCGCACTGCCATTCGCGTCCGAGACAGTCAAAAAGCTTGAACTCAAGTTTCGGCCCGTAGAACGCGCCTTCGCCCGGCTGAAGCTCGTACTCAAGTCCTGCGGCATGGCAAGCGTCGGACAAAGCTTTCTCAGCATGCTGCCAAGTTTCCAAGTCGCCGACGTGGTCTTCAGGCATTGTCGAGAATTTTACGGTCAATTCATTGAATCCAAAATCCTTGTAGACGCGTTTCAAGAGCGCGCAGAATTTGGTGACTTCCGGGCCAATCTGCTCCTCTGTGCAGATGATGTGAGCGTCGTCCTGGACAAATCCGCGGACGCGCATAATTCCGTGCAAAGTTCCAGAAGGCTCGTTGCGCACATCGTTTCCAAACTCGGCGAGTCTCATCGGCAAGTCTTTGTATGAGCGGAGGCGGCTCTTGAAAATCTCAAGCGCGCCAGGGCAGTTCATCGGCTTGATTGCAAAAACGCGCTTTTCTGACTCGGTGATGAACATATTTTTCTGGTAATGTCCCCAGTGTCCGCTCTTTTCCCAGAGCGAGCGCGGCATAATCGCAGGAGTGTTCACTTCCAAATATCCGTCGCGGCGCACCATTTTGCGCATATAGTCTCTAATCACGCTGTAGATTGTCCAGCCGTTCGGATGCCAGAAAATCTGTCCAGGATCTTCGCTTTCAAGATGGAACAAGTCCATTTCAGTTCCGAGCTTTCTGTGGTCGCGCTTTTCAGCCTCGGCGAGCATATTCAGGTAATCTTTAAGCTCGTTCGGCTTCTCAAAGCAGAGCGCGTAAATGCGTGTGAGCATCGGGCGGTCAGAATCTCCGCGCCAGTATGCTCCGGCGAGCTTGTGAAGCTTGAAAGCCTGTCCGTTGATTTCTTTTGTTGAGGCAACGTGCGGACCTCGGCACAAGTCCAAATATCCGTCCTGCTCGTAAGTTGAAATAACCGCGTCGGCAGGCAAGTCGTTTATGATTTCGATTTTGTAAGGCTCGTCAGCGAAAAGTTTGAGCGCTTCCTCCTTTGAAACTTCTTTTCTGATGAATTTCGCGTCCGACTGAATGATTTTTCTCATTTCCTTTTCAACAGCCGGAAAATCCTCTTCTGTGATTTTATGGTCAGCAGGAAAGTCAAAGTCATAGTAAAATCCATTTTCGATTGCAGGCCCGATTGCGATTTTTGTTCCTGGAAAAAGATGCTTGATTGCCTCGGCCATTACGTGAGCGCATGAATGGCGGATTGTCTGTAGTTTTTCATTTTCAGCCATAAAAATAACCTCGATATTTTTTCTGTCATGCTGAATTTATTTCAGCATCTGCATTAAGCATTGAACATAGATTCTGAAACAGGCTCAGAATGACGCTTGTCTTAGATAGTTTTATAAGGATAACGAGTTTTTATGTGAGATTCAAGGCAGGACACATTGCCGCGGCGGGTTTCAACACACTCCGTTATCCGTCCTCTAGGCAGCCATACGCTTTTTATCACTAGTATTAAAAAGCATATTTCTTAGTAGCTAGTAATGCTGCCACTCAGTGACTAGCAAGCGTATCACTTAGTAACTAGCAATCTAGCCAATTAGTAGCTACTGAGCATATCTCTTACTAGTCCACTAAGCACACCGCTTGCTAGACTTGTAAGCAGACCGCTTGTTAATCTAGTAAGCAATTACTGTAATGGAGATATAGCAGACCGCTCAGAGGAAATGGAGCAGAATGTCCCTAGAATAAGAGCAATGAGCTTTTCAGGAAGAAACTGAAGCTGAGATCATACTGCACGCATAAAGAAAGATAGCTTGTAGCAAGGATTAAAACAGCTATAAAACTCTGTGCAAGAAAAAGCAAGACGACGCTAGCGTATATCTAAAAATGATGTAAAATAGAATCCAGACGGTTTAAGATGATTTTAACCAGAGAGCTTTAAATTCCCTGCTCAAAGCCTGATTAAGGAAAGAAAAGACTATGCCTGAAAATTATACAATTTATGATCTTGCGAAAGACTGCGATGTATCTGTCGCTACAGTATCAAGAGTCATCAATGGAAGTGAGAAGGTAAGCGCTAAAACAAGGCAAAAAATACAGGAAGCGATGAAACGCCACAACTACACTCCCAATGTCTTTGCGCGCGGAATGAACAAAATGGGAACCAGAATAATCGCCGTGTTCATATCAGATATTGCAAATCCTTTTTTTGCTGACATAGTAAAGGGAATTGATGAAGCCTGCCGCAAGCACGAATACAGGATTATTCTTTCAATCACAAACAACGACATGGAACAGGAACGCAAGGAACTGGAGCTTATGGAGCAAAAGCAGGTGGACGGCTTTATAATATGCGGAAGCCGGCCTGTCAACGACACAAACGAGGACTTTATAAGGAATATAAGCGCACGCCATCCAGTAATCATGGTGAACGCACGGATAGACGGCGGAGACAGGCTTTATTCTGTTCTTGTTGATGAGAAGCAGGCTAGCATAGACGCTCTCAGAAAAGCGATTGCCAAAGGATACAAGTCTCTTTATCTTATTGGCGATAAGTCATGGCGCACGACTATAGAAAAGCTTGAAGCCTGCGAGCAAGTCTCAAGGGAATTTAGTCTGCCCTTTGATGATTCTCATTTTATTTTCTGCCCCCACTCTCTTAATGACGGAAGAGCCGCAGCTGCAAAATTCCTTGCTCTCAATCCGTCCTTGCCAAGCCTTGCATTCTGCGTGTCAGACAGAATAGCAATAGGAATGCTGAAAGAATTTCTATCGAGAAAAATCGCTATTGGAAAAGATGTCGGCTTGCTAGGATTCAGCAATATGATTGTTACAGCGCTTGTTACTCCCGGCATAACGACTGTTGACCAGAAGATGTATTCTCTTGGAGTCCAGGCCGCTGATCTTTTTATCAGCATACAGAACGGCATTCCTCTTAGAGAGAAAACATTTTATTCCGACTACGAGCTTGTAGAGCGGGAAACCGTTTAAGCGTCACATAAAAAATAATCATAAAAATAATTTTTTTTACTTTACAGAACGCAATAACCTGCTTACAATCAAGTTGTAACCGGTTACAATCGTTACAGCCGGCTGGAGGTTCTTTTATGGAAATGACATTGCGTTGGTATGGCTCAAAATTCGACACTGTGACGCTAAATCAAATCAGGCAAATTCCAGGAGTCAAAGGTGTTATCACAACCCTATACGACACAAAGCCCGGTGAAGTCTGGAGCAGGGAAAGAATACATGCGTTAAAAGATGAGGTCGAGGCCGCAGGTCTTCATATTGCGGGAATTGAGAGCGTGAACGTAAGCGATGCAATCAAGACTGGCGGACAGAACTGCGACAAGGACATCGACGCATACATAGAAACCCTTAAGAATCTCGGAGAAGAGGACATTCATCTTGTGTGCTACAATTTCATGCCTGTATTCGACTGGACACGCACAGAGCTCGCAAGAGTGCGTCCAGACGGCTCGACAGTCCTTGCCTACACGCAGGAGGCGGTTGATGCCATAAAGCCAGAGGAAATGTTCAGCTCAATATCAAAGGAAACAAACGGAACTGTCATGCCTGGCTGGGAGCCCGAGCGCATGGCTCATGTCAAGGAGCTTTTTGAGCTTTACAAGGACATTGATGACGAGAAGCTGTTTGCGAATCTAAAATACTTCCTTGAGCGCATAATGCCGGTCTGCGACGAGTACAATATCAACATGGCTATTCATCCCGATGATCCTGCCTGGAGTGTCTTCGGGCTTCCGAGAATCATCATAAATAAGAAGAACATCCTAAGAATGATGGACATGGTTAATAATCCGCACAACGGAGTCACATTCTGCTCCGGCTCTTACGGCACAAATCCAAAGAATGACTTGCCGGACATGATCCGCTCTCTAAAAGGCAGAATCCATTTTGCCCATGTAAGAAACTTGAAATTCATTTCACCTACAAATTTTGAGGAAGCGGCCCATCTTTCAAGCGACGGAAGCTTTGATATGTATGAGATTATGAAAGCTCTTTATGACATAGGATTCTCAGGTCCTATCCGCCCTGACCACGGACGCATGATTTGGGGAGAAAAGGCAATGCCGGGCTACGGTCTCTATGACAGGGCACTGGGAGCCGCATACCTAAACGGACTTTGGGAAGCAATAGAAAAGAGCCAGACAAGCAAGGGAGCGTAATATGAAACTGACAATTGAAGGACTTAAGGACAAAGAAGGCTGGAGAAAGGCAGGAGTTGCAATTCCATCTTATGATGTGGCGGCCATGCAGGCACGCACAAAAGAAGAGCCGGTCTGGGTTCACTTCGGGGCTGGAAATATTTTCCGCATGTTTATAGCCGGACTCCAGGACACGCTCTTGAATAAAGGGCTTTCCGACAAGGGGGTGATTGCCGCAGAGACTTTCGGATTTGACATTATTGATGAAGTCTATAATCCGCATGACAACCTAGTTATCGGTGTAACCTTAAAGCCGGACGGAAGCGTGGACAAAAGGCTGATTGGCTCAATCGCAGAAGGCATAAAATCCATTCCAGGAGACACGCCTGAATGGAAACGGATGAATGAGGTTTTCACTTCAAAGAGCCTTCAGATGGCAAGCTTTACGATAACAGAAAAAGGCTATGCTCTCAAAGGGCTTGATGGAAATTACCTTCCCGCCGTCGCATCAGATATAATGGAAGGCCCTGCGGCTCCGAAGACTGCAATGGGTCAAACCGCCGCTCTTCTTTTCAACAGATTCAACGCCTGCGCTTCTCCGATTGCAATTGTGAGCATGGACAACTGCTCTCATAACGGTGAGAAACTCCGCAATTCCGTTGTAACTATAGCAAGCGAGTGGCAGTCCAAAGGATTTGTGCCTCAGGAGTTTGTTGACTACATAACCGATGAAAAGACTGTCTCGTTCCCGTGGTCAATGATTGATAAAATCACTCCCCGTCCAAGCGTAGCTATTGGAAAACAGCTTGAGGACGAGGGAATAGAGAACATGAAGCCTTTTGTCTCAGCGCACAAGACATACATCGCGCCATTTGTAAATGCGGAAGGTCCTCAGTATCTTGTAATAGAAGACAATTTCCCTAACGGATGCCCGCCCCTTGAGAAAGCAGGAGTCTATCTTACAGACCGCGACACAGTGAACAGCGTTGAGCGGATGAAAGTTACAACCTGCCTCAATCCTCTCCATACGGCGCTGGCTGTCTATGGATGCCTTCTTGGCTACAATTTGATTGCAGATGAGATGAAGGACAAGGATCTTTCCGCCCTTGTAAATCAGATTGGATATACAGAGGGAATGCCTGTAGTAACAGACCCTAAGATTATCTCTCCAAAGGATTTTGTAGATGAGGTAATAAATATACGCCTTCCGAATCCTTTTATGCCGGATACACCCCAGCGCATCGCCTGCGACACTTCACAGAAGGTGGGGATACGGTTCGGGGAGACAATCAAGAGCTATGTTGAGCGTTACGGCTCAGCAAAAAAGCTGAAGGCTATTCCTCTGGCAATCGCCGGCTGGTGCAGGTATCTGCTTGGAGTTGATGACAACGGAAAGCCTTTTGAGCTTTCCCCTGACCCGATGCTTGATGAGCTGTGCTCAAAGCTTTCTGGAATCAAAGTTGGCAATCCTGAAAACTACAACGGCCAGCTTAAAAGCATTCTTTCCAACGAGAACATCTTTGGCTCTGACCTATACGCTGATGGAATCGGCGATTTGATTGAGCAGATTTTTGTTGAGGAGATAGCCGGAGCAGGCGCAGTGCGGAGCACTCTGCATAAGCATGTTAATTAGCCT
>CAZURC010000113.1:0-6314 GCA_964623405.1 uncultured Treponema sp. | reverse complement strand
GGATTTGAAAAGAACAAAAAAGGCGAGCTAAAGGAAAAAGCCGGAATCCGCCACGACTGGATAAAAACGCGCTCTCACTACTGCTACAGGAACGAAGCGGTTTCAAGATTTTCAGAGCTGATTCAAAACTTGAAGGCAAAATTCATTTTAATCAGCTACAGCACGGACGGAATCATTCCGTTTGAACAAATGCAGAAAATCTGCCTCAATAAAGGGAAAGTCAGCATCGTAACAAACGAGTATACGACCTACCGGGGCGGAAAGCAGAGCAACAAGCGCAAGAACACGAACATCGAATTTATCCTTTGCATCGACACAAGCAAGAAATCAGACAAGCAGGATAAGCTGAACATGGACGCGATCTTCCTAAAGCGCAAGACCAGACTTTTATTCAAGCAAAAATATTCTGAAAAAAAACTCAAAACGGCGGCCGAAAGCTTCACGGAAAATTCTTTGATTTTTGATTTGAACGGCAAAAAACTCACGGTTCCGACGAACGATTTTTTTACGCTGGAAGAGCCGGAAAATCTTGACGGTTTGACTTCAGGCGAGCTGAAAACGCTGCACGAGAAACTTGATTTCTGCGTGCTCGAAACAAAGGAAGATGAGATTGAAGAAATTTTGCGAAAAATAAAAGACTGCCGTTATTCAGAACAAAAACTCCGTCATTCTAGCCACACTTGCTCTGAGCAACGCGAAGAGGCTTGCGAAGAATCTCCAAGAGATGTTTCGGCTTCGCCTCAACATGACGGGAAAAATTTCGCTCAGATTGACATAACTCAAAAAAAATCCGTGTTTATCCGTGTTTATCCGTGTTCATCTGTGTTGAACCTTGCGAAACTTCTTCCCGGCACGCTCAAAAAGCTCGCGCACAAGAAGAACAAGGAAATTTTCTACAAATGCCTTGCCGAAGTGAAAAACGCAGAAGATGAGATTGCGGAGTTTTATCCCGCGATTTACAAGAAAGTTGATGAAATTGAAAAGCTTGCTGAGCGAAGATTCAACTCATAACTTACTTTAATTGCTTTTATTATACAAAAAATGTAATATCATACTTACAAATATCTTATTAAAGAGGTTTTACAAATGGCTGACATTTATGACACATTCCGTGACATCGGAATTATTCCAGTCGTTGCAATTGAAGACGCTTCAAAGGCGGCAAATTTGGCTCACGCTCTCGTAAAGGGCGGACTTCCGGCATCAGAAGTCACATTCCGCACTGCTTGCGCTGCCGAGGCAATCGAGGCAATGATCAAGGCTGAGCCTGACATGCTCGTCGGAGCCGGAACAGTTTTGAACGTTGAGCAGGCTGAGCGCGCTGCAAAAGCCGGAGCAAAATTCATCGTTTCTCCAGGATACAATCCAGCAGTTGTTGACTGGTGTCTGGCTCACAATATGCCGACAATGCCTGGAGTTTCAAACCCTTCAGAAATCACAGACTGCATCAACAAGGGCGTTACACACCTCAAGCTCTTCCCTGCTGAGAGAAAGGGCGGATACAAAATCATCGACGACTTCGCAGGTCCGTTCGGACAGTGCACATTCATGCCGACTGGCGGAGTAAACACAGAGAACGTCGGAGAATATGCGAAACGCAAGAACATTCTCTGCATGGGCGGAACCTGGATGGTCAAAAAGCCTTTGATTGAAGGCGAGAAATGGGACGAAATCACACAGATTTGCAAAGACGCTGTAAAAGCGATGCACAACTTCCACATCGACCACATCGGAATCAACGCGAAGAACGAGGACGAGGCAAAGAAGATTGCTGACGAGTTCGAGGCGTTTGGATTCGCTTCAAAAGTCGGAAACTCATCAATCTTCGCTTCTGATCAGGTTGAGATTATGAAAGAGAACGGACGCGGAACAAACGGCCATATCTCAATGGTCTGCAACAATGTTGAGCGCGCTCTCGCTTACCTCAAGAAATTCGGCTTCAATCCTGTCGCCGGAACAGAAAAATGGACAGGAAAACCGAACACTTCTCCTCTCAAGGTCGTTTATCTTGACAAGGAAGTCGGCGGATTCGCAATCCATTTGAAGAGAGCATAACTTTATTAGGTCATTGAGCTAGTCGAAATGACCTTTCCCATTTTTGGTGGTTTCGACAACCTGTCTGCCAACAGGCAAGAGCTCAACCAACGCAAAATCCCCTGCCATTTACGGCAGGGGATTTTTTTTATTTTGCTGTGCTTTCAATGCCCTCATGGGACATACTTTCTTTTTCTGCGACTTTTCTTTTTATTATCCAAATTATTGCCAGCGTAACAGCAATATAAATCAATGCAAATAAAAGCAAGAGAGCCTTTTCCATACGTACCTCATTTCCCGCGCTTTGTTCACTCAAGTTGCCAGGCAACTTTAAGCCATCACACGCTTATCCGCACAGTAATTTCTCTTTCGCTAAGACGCACAATAGCGCCTCCGTAAGAAATCCTATCTTCCTTCGCCGCGCGCAAAATTTCCGCAGCCGTCGCACGTATATACCCAGCCTTTACAAGCCCGCAGTTGCCGGAAAGCTTTGAGTCTACATCTTCAATCATAACCGCAATTGCATTCTTGTCCGCCGGATTATAAGGCTCCGCCTGGACACTGACTTTGAGATTTGAATAAAAAATATGCTTTGCCTCTTTGAATTTCTCCGCCTCCATAAGAAAATCCGACAGATTGAAGCTTAGCGGAAGTGAATCCAGAACATCTGACACACAATTCCATGAATGATGGCTGTTTCCCACAACCGGAAGAGTAAGCTCAGTATCGTTCTCCTTGAAATAACGCGTAAAAGCCTGAGCCAGATTCTCGTGCGAAGAGTCAAGCTTGATTTTCCGTTTCGCAAGATTAAAAAGAGCTGGAATTTGATTCTCCTCTATGCTGTCCCATCCTCCAAATTCCAGAGCAAAAAGCATTTCCGCCGCGACAGGCTCAATGATGAACTCTGTGAGCTTTGAGAATTTCTCAAAAGAGGAGCGTCTTCGAAGATAAAGCTCGCCGGCAAGAAGCGAGTCCCTTGCCTCAACCGCTCCTAGAAGCGCACCCACATGAAGAAGAAAGTCAAAAGTATCTTTGTCCGAAATATCCGTTCCTTTCGCGACATAAACCTTTGGAGCCGCATTCAGCTCATCTTCCAAGAAAACATAATAAGACGGCGAAAAATACGTGCTTCCAGAGAGCTCCTGGAATCCGCCAGCGTCCGGCCCGCCTTTCATCGCATCAACTTTTCCAGCGAAATCAAGCTGCCCTGTCCTGCTTCTTGTAAACTCAAACCAGCTTTTTCCAAAATTGACCAAAATCTGCGCGCTCATACTCAAGTCCTCCAATAAAAACACCGCGTTAGCGGTCGTGCAAGGAGGCACGAAATACAAGTTGCAACGCAACTTGCGTGATAAAAATTACACGGATGTAATTTTTATCACGCCTCCTTTTATCCTTATGATGACTCAAGTATAAGACACAGAAACGACATAGAATGTCGGTGAAAAAAAAACTTATAAAAAAACTGTCCGGCGAGCTTCTAAGCGGCAGGAACGCAGCTTATCATCACTTGTAAATCTTCTTCACAGTCTCAACCTTTATCATATTTGTGTTTCCGGTCTTTGAGCCGACCTGTCCTCCTGTCAGGACAACATTGTCTCCAATTTTCAGGTTAAGGATTTTCACAGCGCTCTGTATCGCATAGAAGAAAAGGACTTCCAGGGACTCATATTCCTCGCACAGGACAGGGATAACGCCCCATGAGAGAGCAAGCTTGCGGTACACTTTCTCGGAGGTTGTAGAGCCGATAATCTGAACGGGAGAGCGGAAACGGCTGACCATTCTCGCTGTAAGACCGCTGATTGAGTTCACAACAATGCATTTTGCACCGACCTCAACAGCCATCTGGCAGGTTGAGTGCGAAATCGCGTCAAGAACATTCCGGTTTATAAATTCTGTGTCGCGGAACCACTTTTTATAGTTTATATGCTGCTCTGTGTACTCAGCCACAGAAGACATAGTCTTTACCGCCTCTACAGGATACTTTCCTGCGGCAGACTCTCCAGAAAGCATGATTGCCGATGCGCCGTCATAGACAGCGTTAGCGACATCGGAGATCTCTGCGCGTGTCGGACGGATATTTGTAATCATTGACTCAAGCATTTCCGTAGCGATAATCACCCGCTTTCCAAGCATACGGCATTTCTGCTCAATTTCCTTCTGGACAACAGGAACTTCCATGAACGGTATCTCAACGCCCAAGTCTCCGCGCGCAACCATGATTCCGTCTACCACAGAGCATATCTCTTCTATATTCTCAACGCCGGCGCGGTTCTCAATCTTGGCGATAATATCAATATCCTTTCCTCCGTTAGAGTTCAAGAAGTCACGCATACCTTGCGCATCTTTTTTTGTAGAGACAAAAGACGCGGCCACAAAGTCAACATCATTCTCAATTCCAAAGAGCAAGTCTGACTTGTCCTGGTCGCTTAAAAAGTCATTGTTCAGGAGCTTTCCTGGAAAGTTCATGCTTTTCTTGTCTGAGAGAACTCCGCCGGTCTTGACAGTTGTGACGACATCATTTCCTTTTACGTCTGTAACCTCAAAAATCACAAGGCCATTGCAGACAAGAATTGAATCGCCTTTCTTGAGATCGTTTGCAAATCCCTTATAGCTTACAGAAACATGCGTCTCATCGCCCTCAATCTCATCTGTTGTAAAGGTGAAAGTCTGTCCCTCCTCTACCGTAACATTGTGGTTCTTGAAAGTTCCGATTCTGAATTCCGGCCCCTTTGTGTCCAGCATAATAGCAAGCGGTATCTTAAGCTCGCTCCTGACTGATTTTATGAGATTAATCTTCTTGAGATGATCCTCGTGAGTTCCGTGGGAGAAGTTAAGGCGGGCAACATTCATTCCAGCCTTGCACATCCTAGTCAAAACTTCCTTGCTCTCGCTCGCAGGTCCGATTGTACAGATGATTTTAGTCTTACGCATAATGATTTCCTAAAGTTGTAATTATTTGCGCATAAGTATACAAAAACTCCTCTTCTTTGTGAATGGAAAACGCATCCGCAAAAAGGCTTCATCAGAAGGAAACAGGAAATCCATCAAATTCTCACTGAGTTTTAAAAAATTCTCACTGAGTTTTTGACGAATTCTCTGCTGGAGAATTTGCCTTATTCTCTTCAAATGCCAGTCCGCCATTTCCATTCAGCAAGTGAAATGATAAGATGCAGGAACAATGGAAATCATAAAATGCACTTTGGAGAATCTTGACGAGCTGAGAAAAGTCTGCCGTAAGACTTTCTCTGAGACTTTCGCAAGCCAAAACTCAGAAAGCGACATGAGGAAGTTTCTTGATGAGGCTTACTCGGCAGAAAAGCTGCGCTCTGAGCTTATGGACAGCGACAGCGCGACCTACATTGCAAGAGACAACGGAAAGACTCTCGGATTTTTAAAGCTTAATATCGGAAAAGCCCAGACGGAGAAGCTCCTTGAGAACGCGCTTGAGATCCAGCGAATCTACATTCTAAAGGAAGCAAAGGGGCGCGGAATCGGAAGCGCGTTTATGAGCCTGGCTGAGAAGACTGCGCGGGAGCGGCAGATCCATGTAATATGGCTTGGAGTCTGGGAGCACAATGAGGCCGCAAAGTCATTCTATTCAAAAAAAGGATTCAAGAGATTCAGTGAGCACACATTTACGCTCGGGACAGATCCGCAGACAGACTGGCTGCTCAAAAAAGAGATATAGCAATAAAGCCCGCCTACATCCTGCCGCCAGGCAAGACGGAGCAGACATTCTACCTGTTATAAAGGCAGTTCATCTCCTTTAGCCATGCGGACTTCTCATCAGCAAGCGCGCCGTAGAGCATGTCCTCCCTCATTCTCCAGGCCCAGTTGCCTCCGGCCTTGCTCGGTGTGTTCATTCTGCAGTCTGAACCGAACCCGTACAAGTCCTGCATCGGCACAATGGCAAAAGAGGCTACGCTGGAAAAGCAGAGCGACACAAGCCTGCGAGCCAGCTCTCCTGACGAGCGCATCTGTACTGCCTCATTCAAGTCCACCCTCCTGCCTTGAACATAGCTTGCTACAAGACATAGGCATCTGTCGCTCATTGCGTTCAGACTCCCCTGCGTTGTGTCGTTGTCATGAGTTCCCGTGTATGCCACACAGTTTGTGTCCATATATGTGTGAGGCAGGAATGAGTTGACAAGCGCGCCTCTGTCCTCCTCCGCCGTGTCAAAGCCGAACTGGAGTATCTTCATTCCGGGAAGCCCTGCCCTGTCGCGGAGCTTTCTTACAGAGTCTGTTATCTCTCCCAAGTCCTCCGCGATAAGAGG
>CAZURC010000112.1:0-6474 GCA_964623405.1 uncultured Treponema sp. | reverse complement strand
AGGAGCCTTTCGATACTGCAAAATTACTTTTCATTGGAGAACAAAAAATGAAAGAGAAAATCGAAAACAGCACAATCAACAGCGCCCTCTTCACCGACTTTTACGAACTGACTATGGCCCAGGGCTACTGGAAAAACGACATGAACCATGAGGTCGTGTTCGACATGTTCTTCCGCCGCCAGCCTTTTAACGGCGGTTTCTCTGTCTTTGCCGGCCTCGACACGCTTCTTGACGCAATCACAGACTTCACTTTCAGTGAGGATGACATTGCATTCCTAAAGTCAAGGGGAATCTTTGAGCAGGGATTCCTTGACTACCTGAAGGATTTCCGCTTTAACGGCGATGTATGGGCTTTCCGCGAAGGCTCTGTGATTTTTCCGCAGGAGCCGATTGTAAGAATACATGCGAATCTTATTGAGGCGCAGATTGTGGAAGCCCTCGTGCTGAACCACATCAACTTCCAGAGCCTTATCGCGACAAAGACCGCAAGAATATGGCTGGCCAGCAACAAGGGCTCAATAATGGAATTCGGACTAAGACGCGCGCAGGGACCGGACGGCGGAATGAGCGCGACGAGAGCAAGCTTTATCGGAGGTGCGGCGGGAACCTCAAACACGCTGGCGGGCAAGCTTTATGATATTCCTGTAATGGGAACAATGGCGCACTCCTGGATTATGGCTTTTCCGTCTGAGCTTGACGCGTTCAACGCTTATGCGGAAATCTATCCAAAGAACGCAATCTTTTTAATCGACACTTACGATACTCTGCACTCAGGAATAAAAAACGCAATCAAGGCGGGAGCAAGGCTTGCTGACAAGGGCTACAACTTCGGCGTGCGGCTTGACTCTGGAGACATCTCATATCTTACAAAGGAAGTCCGCAAGGAGCTGGACAAGGCGGGATTCCCGAAGGCCACAATAACGGTCTCCAACGAGCTTACAGAGGAGATTGTCGAGACGCTTGTGCAGGGCAATACTCCAATCAACAGCTGGGGTGTCGGAACCCACATGGTTACAGGCGGCAACGAGGCAAGCTTTACAGGTGTCTACAAGCTGGCGGCGCGTTATGACAAGACGACAGGACAGAACATTCCCGCGATGAAATTCTCGGACAATCCGGAAAAGAACACAAATCCAGGCGTAAAAAATGTGTTCAGGCTGTATGATGAGGACGGAAACGCGAAGGCGGACATAATAGCTCTTGCGGACGAGAATATAGAGGCAGGAAAAGAATGCCGCTACTATCACACTATGGTTGACTACCGGCAGTTCTCATTCAAGGCGGACAAGGTCGAGCCGCTTCTTCACAAGGTTGTGGAGAAAGGAAAGCGGGTTGAGGAGAAAAAGCCGGCTGGAGTGGTAATCAGGCGCGCGCATGAGCTTATGACACAGCAGCTTGAGACCCTGGACGCCTCTTACAAGAGAATCCTGAATCCGCATATCTACAAGGTAAGCCTTACAGAGGCGATGAAGAACCTCAAGCTTGAATTCATAGAGAAGCGGATAAAATAGCCTATAATCCCAAGACAACCATCTTGTAGCATCCAGCTGAAGAGCGGATAATCCTTACCCTTGACGCACTGCCGCACTCAAGCTGGGCGCGGAGCCTTGAGATATACGAGTAGACAACGGAGCTATGGACAGAAGACTTTTTTTCCGTGAACAATGCTCCGCCTATCTCTTCCAGGGGAATCTCTCTCGCCCTGTTCTTATACATAAACTCAAACAGGCGGAACAATACAGGCGAAAGCTTGCTCCTGGCGCGGAATTCCCCCATATCAATCTCCTTGCAGGAATCCACGCAGAAATCCGGCAGCAATACCGATGAACCAGGATGCGCCGCAGGCTTCTGGACATGAACAGCGGCTATCGCCTCATTCAGCACGGACAGTATTCTGATGCACTCGCTTGGAAAGACGGACTTATAGCTCATCTCATTAAGCCTTATCCAGAATGGAATTCTCTCGCTGTCAAATGGAAACGGATCATTATAGAATATGACAGGAATCTTCATGCCTAGCTCTCTGATTGACTCAAAGAGATTGAATAATCCCCTGGCCATGTATTTAAAGTCAGAGACAATCATATCAATTCTACAGTCTTTTTTTTGGAGACTTTTAAAGAGTGAAAGCCAGCTGTCAGTGATGCGGCACAGGCATCCACAGGGCTCAAGCTTGTCAATTATAGGGCGGCAGGACTTCTCATCCTGAGTTATAAAGCAGAGCTGCATAAGCGTATCCTCTTATCTGATTAGAATCAGAGTAATGAGAGCATGGCTTACCAACCTGCTTTATTCTCGGCAGAAAAACAGCAGAACTTAAGCTATTTTTCAGACTTAATCACAGCCTGTGCTCCGGCAAGACGCGCCAACGGAACGCGGAAAGGCGAGCATGAGACATAGTTCAAGCCAATCTTGTAGCACAATTCGATTGAGGCAGGATCTCCTCCGTGCTCTCCGCAGATTCCAAGATGCAAGTCAGGCTTTACGCTCCTTCCTTTCTCCTCGGCGATTTCCATCAAGGCTCCAGGTCCTGCGGCATCGAGCGTCGCGAACGGATCGTAGGCAAGGATTCCCTGCTCAAGATATGAGCCGATGAACTTTCCGTAGTCGTCGCGGCTGAATCCGTAGGTCATCTGCGTCAGGTCGTTTGAGCCGAACGAGAAGAAGTCGGCGTATTTGGCGACATGGTCCGCAGTTAATGCTGTGCGCGGGAATTCAATCATCGAGCCGATTGGGAATTTTAGATTTGTTCCAAATTCCTTGTTCACCTTGTCGATGAATCCCTGGGCCTGTGCGCGGATCTGCTTTACCTCAAGCGCTGTCACAACATTCGGAATCATAATGCGCACGTCGTGCTTCGCGCCTTCCTTTTCGAGCTTCGCTGTCGCGCGGGCAATCGCCTCGACCTGCATCTCGTAAATCTCTGGATAAGTGATTGCAAGGCGGCATCCGCGGTGGCCGAGCATCGGGTTATGCTCGTCAAGCTCAGAGACTTTTACTCTGAGAGTGTTCTTTGCAACGCCAAGCTTCAGCGCAAGAGCGGAAAGCTGCTCATCTGTTCCTGTCTGGATAAACTCGTTCAATGGCGGGTCAAGCAGGCGGATTGTGACAGGCCGTCCTTCCATTGTCTTGATAATCTCGTAGAAATCCTTTTCCTGATAAGGCAGGATTTTATCCAGGTTCTTGATTCTCTCTTCTGTCGTGTCAGAGATAATCATCTTCTGGAACGCAGTGAGCTTCGGCTCGTCAAAGAACATATGCTCCGTGCGGCAAAGTCCGATTCCCATTGCGCCGAACCGGAACGCATCCTGTGCATTCTTCGGTGTGTCGCCGTTCGCAAGCACGTAGAATCCTTCAACCTTGTGGCCGGATTTTGTCGTTCTTTTGGAATTGCTGCGCACTTCGTCCGCCCAGTTCAGGAAAATCTCAAGGTTTCCGGAAATTTCAGCCGGCTTTACTGCGACCTGTCCCTCGTAGACTTTTCCAGTCGCGCCGTCAATCGTAAGATAGTCGCCTTTCTTGTATTTTTTGCCTTTGACAGAAATTGTCTCGTCGTCCACGAAAGAAACCTCAGCGCAGCCGCAAACGCAAGGAGTTCCCATTCCGCGCGCGACAACAGCAGCGTGGCTCGTCCTTCCGCCTGTTGAAGTCAAGATTCCCTGCGAGACCGCCATTCCCGCGATGTCATCAGGCGAAGTCTCCTTTCTGACCAAGAGAACTTTTTTTCCGTTCTTCGCCCATTCTTCCGCTTCTTCCGCCGTGAACACAATCTGACCAGAGCCCGCTCCAGGAGAAGCGTTCAAGCCAGCCGCAATTTCTGTCGCCTTTTTCACCGCCTCCGCGTCAAGCTGAGGATGAAGAATCTGGTTCAGCTGCTCAGGCTCTACGCGCAAAAGCGCAGTCTTCTTGTCGATGAGTCCTTCGCCCACCATTTCAACCGCCATTCGCACTGCGGCGGCTCCGGTTCTCTTTCCGTTCCGGCACTGGAGCATGTAGAGCTTTCCCTGCTGGACTGTGAATTCCATGTCCTGCATGTCATGATAATGCTTTTCCAAGCGGTCACGGATTTCACAAAGCTCCTTGTAGATTTCAGGGTTCTCGCTTTCAAGCTGCGAGAGCTTCTGCGGAGTTCTGATTCCGGCCACAACGTCCTCGCCCTGCGCGTTCATCAGATATTCGCCCATAAACACGTTCTCGCCGGTTGAAGGGTCGCGGCTAAAGCACACGCCCGTTCCAGAGTCGCTTCCCATGTTGCCGAAAACCATCGCCATAACAGTGACGGCTGTTCCTTTCAGGCTTCCTTCCTTGATGTTGTTCAGCTTTCTGTAAGTGATTGCGCGCGGGTTCATCCAAGAGCCGAAAACCGCTCCGATTGCGCCCCACATCTGGACTTTCGGGTCCTGAGGAAAGTCCTCGCCCTTTTCGCGCTTGTACATTTCCTTGTATTTTGAGACGATTTCCTGCAATTCTTCCGTTGTCAAGTCCGTGTCGAGCTTGATTCCACGGTGAGACTTTACCTCGTCTATAATCGCCTCGAACTTGTCGTGGTCAACGCCCATCGCCACGTCTCCGTACATCTGGATAAAGCGGCGGTAAGCGTCCCATGCAAAGCGCTCGTTTCCTGTTTTGCTAGCTAGTCCAAGAACTGACTTGTCATTAAGACCTAAGTTCAAGATTGTGTCCATCATTCCAGGCATCGAGATTGCAGCACCAGAGCGGACTGAGACCAAGAGCGGGTCTTTCTCATCTCCAAGCTTCTTGCCCATTGTCTTTTCAAGGCGGTCAAGATACTGCTCAACTTCCTTGTCCAGGCCTTCCGGATATTTTCTTCCCAGTTTATAGAATTCCTGGCAGACATCTGTAGAAATTGTAAATCCAGCAGGAACTGGAAGACTCAAAGGCTTTTTCGCCATCTGCGCAAGATTTGCGCCCTTTCCGCCGAGCTCAGAACGCATTGTCTCGTCGCCGTCGGCGTCACCATTACCAAAAAAGTAAACGTATTTTGTCTTAGACATTTTCAACTCCATATTGATTTAATTGTAACGCAAAAATAGAAAATGAGAAACGAAAAGAATTAAATATTAGTTTGGCTGGAGATGTAGCGACAGCTTAAAGAAGAATTCAAATGGAGTCTGAACGCTTCTGTGCAGCGAGAAAAAATAGCCTCTTCTGCCTGCTTTCTTACAAACAATTCTATCTCTTGCGTTTCCAGTTTTTCATGTTAAAATTTGCCTATGACCAAATTAAAATCAATTTTTGTTCTGATTTCTCTTCTCGCAGTTTCCGTATTTTTCACTTCATGTATTGACTACGTGCAGTCAATCACATATCAAGATGGAAAATACAATATTTATTACAAGGTGACTTTTTCAAAAATGCTTTTCGCGCTCGCAGAGGAAGATCCGGAGTCGATTTTTGACGATTTTTATGATGATTTGTCGGATTTGCCTGAAAGTGTTGAAATCAATAAAGTCGATACAGACTTGGAAGTCGGAGCGGAATTTACACTTAAGATTTCGCCCAAAACAACTGATGCGGATCTAAAAGAATATCTCCCGACAGTTTCAAAAAACAAGGTGAATATTCCATTTTTGATTGGCTCAGAAATAGAAGACAGCCCAAGAATCGAAGATGAGGACGACAAGACAGCCGCTGACTTTGCAAAGGCGATTTTGTCATCGGCAAAATGCCGCGTTCTCATCGGGAAAAATGTTGTTCCAGAAATTGAAATCGCATACTTTGCAGGAAAAGGCGGCCAGCATTATTCCGTTCCAGTTTTTGACTACGGAAACAGCTGGTGCCTTGAAATTCCTGTGATTGTGCTGTTTGAAGGCGGAATGTACGACTTTAGCAATATTGTGGTGATAAAAGCCTGAAACAAGCCACACAACTGATAGCACGGAAATTTAATTTCCCACAATCTTTTCCGCCACAAAAACCATCATCACGCCAAAAATCACGCTCAAGCTTACATAAAGCGCGGCTGTTAAATTTGAACTTTTTTCCAACAAACCTTGCGTTTCGAGCGCAAATGACGAGAAAGTTGTAAATCCTCCGCAGATTCCAACTTTCAAGAACAGAACAAGCCGCGGACTAAGAGAATTCTTCTGGGCAAGAGCAGCAACAATTCCAATTACAAGGCACCCCATGATATTTATCAAAAAAGTTTTAAGCGGAAATCCGTTTTCAGGCGAAAGCGGAAGCAAGCCAATCAAATAACGCAAAACTGCGCCTGCTGCTCCGCCCGCACCGACAACAAAGCAATTAATCATAAAAATTTATCTTCTTGAAAAAAACTTGCTTAAAATTCTTCGAGCGTCTTTTTCAAAATTTCAAGTCCTTCGTCGATTTCCGCGTCGCTGATGTTCAGCGCCGGAACAAGACGGAGCGTGTTTTTCCCCGCTGTTGAAGTCAATAGCCCGTTCGAAAGAAGATTTTTTTCAAGCTGGACCGCGCTTTTTGACTCAATCACGT
>CAZURC010000111.1:0-6481 GCA_964623405.1 uncultured Treponema sp. | reverse complement strand
CGGGCGAGGACAAAGACTCTTCTTCCGACCAGAACATCTTTGCCGCAGGAGTGAGATACTTTGGTTAAAAAATTACATCCGTGTAATTTTTTAACCGGTACACAGTGCCGCATCCGTGCGGCAGTTTAGATGAAATTAAAACAAGGAAACGAAAATGAAAAAGATTAAGATTTTTGCGGCTGTTGCAGCCGCAGTTCTTCTGTTTGCAGGATGTTCTAAAAAGGACACAGCAGAAACCCGCAAGCCTTCTGAAAATATTGATTCGTCAAAGTGGATTGATAATCTTATTGACGGCAAGGCCGCAGCAGAAAAAGAGAATAAAAAGGTGTTTCTGTTTTTCTCTGGAGACGACCAGGATCAGTCTAGCGCGCGCTTAAAGGAAAATGTCTTTAACACAAGCGATTTTATGGAGAAAATGACAGAGAGCTATGTGCTTGTAAACCTTGATTTTTCGAACTCCCTCTTTGATGCCGCTTCCGCGGATCCTCTCGCTTCAGAAGAAGAAAAGGCTGAGGCTGCGAAGATATGGGTTAAGCTTGAAGAGAATATGAGAGATGCCGGTCTCTACAACATTCAGGCGACTCCTTCCTTTTATTTGCTCACAAAGGAAGGATATGTGATTGCCGAGATGATTTTTGACCAGGAGCCTAAGAATGCGGATGATTTCTTTTCTGCATACGGAGCCATGGAAGAGCAGATTGCTGAATATGAGAATATTCTTGCTTCTGCACGGAAAGGTAAAAAAGACGACCGCCTTTCGGCAATCAACAAGCTTTTTGACAGAACAGAACCGCAGCTTCGCTATCTGCTTACAGATTTAAGCGCTGACTATATAAAGCTTGACAAGAAAAACAGCACAGGAATGGTGGGTGCCCATATTGTCGCAATTGCGAATGCCCACGCTGTTCAGGCGTATCTTGACCAGGATCCTCTTGCGGCAAGCGAGGAGTTTGCAAAGGCGGCTCAAAGCAAGTATCTTGAGCCTGACCAGAAACAGCAGTGCTACTATACAGCAGGCTATCTTCTTGCTCAGAGCGGCACAACTGACTATGCAAAGGTTAAGGAGTATCTGCAGGAAGCTTATGACGCTGCTCCGGAAAGCTCATACGCTGCGACGATTCAGAGCATGATACGCATGATGGAAGAAAACTATGGTGAGGGCCTCTTTTCTGGAGACGGGCAGGAGGAGGATGAGACAAGTGGCTCTGCTAGCCAGAGCGAAGATGAAGCGTCTGTGTCTGGCAGCTCTGTAGAAGGTGCGCAGTAATATCAGCTTGCAGAAAAAACAGGCGGTGCTCTTATGTTTAGGAAACCGCCTGTCTTACCGATAATAAAATTAAAAAAAAAGGAATTTTTACCAAAGAAACAGTATGGACGACTATCCCTCGGATAATTTAATTCTTCTTATTCTTATCGCTTTAACTTGTATTGTGCTTTCTTCACTTTTTTCAGCCTCTGAAAGCGCATTTCTTGGACTTAATAAGCTTCGTGTTCATTTCCTCCGTGAAAAAGGAGACAAGCGCGCAATTCGTGCCGGCAAGCTCCTTGAACGGAAAGAAGAGCTTTTGAATATGCTCCTTGTGGGCAATGAGATTGTGAATGTAACACTTTCCGTTGTTCTTACATCAATCTTCCTAAAAGTTTTTGGACCCGCAGGTCTTGGCGTTGCGACAATGATTGCAACGGTCGCTCTTTTGATTTTTGGCGAGATCACTCCGAAAAGCCTTACAACCCGCTATCCAGAAAAGTCATCTTTTGCGCTTAGCGGATATGTCTGGTTTTTCTTTTATCTTCTCCGGCCACTTGTGATAATATTCACATTTATTTCCCGCTCATTTCTGCATATTTTTGGCATAAGCACAAAGAAGAAGCAAGCTACTTTCACCGAAGAGGAAATCAAGACTTTTATTGATGTCGGCGGCGAGGAAGGTGTCTTGGAAAAAGGCGAGAAAAACATGATGAACCGCGTCTTTAAGTTCACGGACTTGAATGCGACGGACATTATGGTGCCACGCCGAAATGTTGTGGGCATCGGCCCGCAGTATTCGTACCGCGATATAATTGAGATTTCAGAGCAGACAAGGATAAGCCGGTTTCCTGTCTACGAGAATGACAACGTTGACAATGTAATTGGCGTCCTGTATGTAAAGGATTTGCTTTTTTACAGAGGTTCCAGAAGCGATTTTTCTGTTGAAAAGCTAATGAGACCGCCTCTTTTTATTCCTGGAACAACAAAGATGTCGTCTATCCAGGAGATGATGCGCAAGGCAAACCAAAGTTTTGCAGTTGTAATTGATGAGTATTCGGGAACAGACGGAATCCTAACAACAGAAGACATTGAGCGTGAGATTTTTGGAGCGATTGCAGATGATTTCCAGAAGGCAGGAGACTCAACTTCTGTTCATATAAAAAATCCTGATGACACAATGCTTGCGGGAAGCGCGCGCCTTATTGACTTGGCGGACGAGCTGCACATAAAGCTTGATAGCCGCGACAATGAGACAATTGGCGGATATATTGAGGAAAAGCTGGGCCATATTCCAACGGCAGGAGAAAGCATTGATGTGGGAGACTATCGTTTTGAAGTAAATTCAATGGATATGCGGCGTGTAGAAAGCGTGCATTGCACAAAGATTCCGGGAGGAGATGAGTAATGAGACTCCTTACGGAAATTGTGCTGCCGGTCATTGCGGATGCTTGTCTTGTAGGCATCGTGGCGTTCTTTGCGGCCAGCGAGACAGCTTTTCTTTCTATAACGAGGGTAATGCTTCATCAGATGCTGAAAAAAGATGGAACCAAAAAAAATACTCCTGCAAAGAAAATACAGCACTTGAAGAAAGATACCAGCAAGCTTCTTTCTCTTATTTTGATTGGAATTAATTTCATAACGTCTTTGGCCTCCGGACTTGCGGCCACAATCGCCATCAACCTTATGGGCGACAAAGGCTCTGCTTATGCGACTATTATAATATCGTTTGTTCTTATTATATTCGGCGAGATTGTGCCAAAGACTGTCGCGGCGGTTTATCCGGTAAAGGCGGCCAGTATTTTTGCAACGCCTCTCATAGTCCTGGAGAAAGTGCTTTATCCGGTTGTATGGCTTTTCTCAGCAATTACAGACGGAATCACAAAGCTTCTTACGCATTTTGTCTCCGAGGGAAAGGACTTGATAACAGAGGAAGAGCTAAAGTCGCTGATTGCTGTCGGGGAAAATGAGGGCACGCTTGAATCAAGCGAGAAGAAAATGCTCTATAAGATATTCGAGTTTACAGACTTAAAGGTTCACGACATTATGCGCCACAAGAGCCAGGTTCAGTTTGTTCCGGAAGATGCCACATATAATCAGATTGCCGATGTCTTTGCTGAGACAGGATATAGCCGTCTTCCAGTCTGCCGCGGCAGCTTTGAGAATGTGCTCGGCGTCCTTTACTACAAGAACGTATTGCTGGCAGGAAGAGTTCGCAAGGATTCAACAAATCTTGCCGCCCGCTGTATGCGTCCTGCTCTTTTTGTGCCGGAGACAATCACCGCCACAGAGCTTTTGCATCATTTTAGGCAAGAGAATGTGAACTTTGCGGTCGCAGTTGATGAGAACGGCTCTAATATTGGAATTGTGACAATGGATGATATTATGCGCGCTGTCTTTGGACATGGAGTTCACGGCGAGCAGACAGATATTCCGCCGGAGACGTTGATTGTGCCGGTAACCTCAAAGGAGTTCCTTGTTCCTGGCGACATGAAGCTTGACGATGTGAACGAGCTTCTAAAGCTGGATTTGGTCAGCGATGAGTATGACACGCTTGCAGGATGGCTTATGGAGCAATTTGACGCTGTGCCGGAAGCCGGCGAGACAATAAAACGCGGCGGTGTCTTATACAAAGTAGAAGACCAGACCCGCCGCCGTATTCAGAGCGTGAGAATCACGTTGCCTTAGTTGTTTCTTGCAACAGCCTCGATAATTCTTGCTGTCTGCTCAATGCCCGATGTCGAGCTGTTGAGCATAATGTCATAGTTCTTGCGGTCTCCCCACGTCGCCTCTGTGAAGGTGTTGTAGTGGTTGGCGCGCCGCTTGTCAATCTGGGTTATTATCTTTTTTACCGCCTGCTCCGGCTCTTTGTAAAGCTCTTCGATTCTCTTGATTTTCTCCTCCATTCGTCCGTAGATAAACACATTCAGGAGGTCTTTTGAATCGACTTGATCGGTTGTGTTAAGGATATAGTCTGCGCAGCGTCCGACAATGACGCAGTTTCCTTTTTTTGCTATATCAATAACTACCTTTCGCTCGGCGTTAAAAACCTGGTCTGCTAACGGAAGAATCTGCGCGCTCCCGACAGCGCTTCCTCCTGCCGCTGTTCCAGAATAGCTTGTTCCCAAAAGCAGGTTGTACAGAAAGCCAGAGGAAAGATTCTGCTCTGTCTTCTTGATAAAGTCTGGCGACAAGCCGCTTTCCTGCGCCGCCATATCGATTATCTCTTTATCATAAAAATCGTATCCCAATGCTTCTGCTACAAGTTTTCCAATCAAGCGTCCGCCGGAACCATACTCACGGCTGATAGTAATAATTTTTTTCATTTCGTGCCTCCAGCAAAGGCGGTCTGACCACCTTAGATGTTGCCTTATTATAGCACGGTTTGAAAAAAAGTGAGAGAATTATTAAGAAATGTTTGTTTGTTGCAAAAAAAATAAACGGTCTCTAAAGTATCTTGAACTTGCAGGAAAGAGAGAAGTTGAAAAACTTCCCATCTGCGCCGCCCTGGTTAGACGTGTTTTTTGTATATGAAGACGCTGACGTTAATTTCTGATAATTGTCGCCCTTTGAAATGAACGCATAGGATAGATTGGCGCTGGCTCCTAAGGATATACGCTGCGTTATATCATAGTAAACAGAAAGCTTGCCCTTCATTCTCTTGAAAAAAGCGTCTATTGCATCGACATATTCTGTGCCATAAGTTGAAGCTTTATCATTCCAGTGAATGTCTGTGTTGTAATAGTAAGTATATGGAGAAAGAAGATAAGAAAGATTCAAATGCAGCTTTTCAATAGGAGAGTAAGATACATTGAATCCGACAAATATTGAATACATTTCCTGAGTGTAGTCAATTCCGCATAAAGTGCCGGATGCGTAATATTTGGCAGTGGAGTCGTACCAGGGAACAATAGGAGAGACCTCTTGCCCATACCAGCCATATCCGTTGCGTGCTTTGAACTTAATCCTAAAATATCCAAATTCTGCAAGAGGAGAAATAGAAATCTTTGAAAATGGATGAAAATCATATTTTAAGGAAAGGCGGAAATCAAGATAGGAATCCAGTGTATTCTCGCTTATTGAATAAGTGGTCTTGTATCCAAGATGGTTAATCCAGTCAGAGTCGTACATATCACCGCAACGGATGCCGGTAAACGCTGAGCCGAGATAAACGGAAGCAAAGAAGTCCTTGAATCCACCTGTCAAGCTAAGCCCTATTGGGTAAATGTTCTTCTCTTCCCATTCAAGATAACTGAGCTTTTCAGAAGAGCCGTCAACATCCTCAAAGACATATTCACCAGTAATGCCACGCCTAAGACCAAGCTCCGGCTCAATTTCCACAGAAAAATCCTCTTTAGAAACAGCAAACGCTGAAAGAGAAAACAGGGATAATATGCAGACAAAACAGAAATTTCTTCTTGCCTTGTTTGCATCAATTCTTAATCTTTTATTCATAAATCGTGATTCCGGCAAGCTCAATCACCTCTCGCCTAGCGGGTCCACGCCAAAGATGTTTGCAAGCTGCTTTCTTGTCGCATCCATGTCTTTTTGGTAAGGCGCGGAGAATGTTACTCTCTCATCCGTAGCTGGATGGTCAAACGAAATTTTGTATGCGTGAAGGGCAAGGCGGCTTAGGAGTGGGCGCTCTGTCTCTGTGTCGCCGTTCCATCGTCTCTTAATATCAGACAGACGCACAGGCTTCTGATTTCCCGAATAAAGCGGATCACAGACAATAGAAAGCCCTATTGACTGCAAGTGCGCGCGTATCTGGTGTGTTCTCCCTGTCTTAGGCCTTGCTTCAATCCAGCTGTAAGGGCCGCAGACACCAATAAGCCGGAAGTCTGTAACGCTTGGCTTTCCAAAGCGGGCATTTACGATTGTCCGGTGCCGCGCGTCTCCGTCTGGCAGCAGCTTTGTGCTTACGGTTGTCTCCTGCCAGAGCGGGCGGCCGTTCACAAGACAGTGATAGATTTTTTCAACATTCCGCTCCTCAAACTGCATGGAGAGCGAGCGGTGCGCCTGGGCAGAGCGCGCATAGACAACACAGCCGGAAGTGTCCTTGTCGATTCTGTGGACTGCGAAAAGCTTTCCGAACTCTTTTTCCGCAAGAATATCAAGCCGCAAAGCCTCGGTGTCGTAGCGATCCGCCGCAACAAGAAGGCCTGAGCGCTTGTTTAAGACAACAATATCATCATCGCTGTAAATTACTGTGTAGTCCGGGGTGATTTTCATATA
>CAZURC010000110.1:0-6498 GCA_964623405.1 uncultured Treponema sp. | reverse complement strand
GATTTTATCAAATATGTCCAAGATAAGGTTGACAATCATTTCATTGGAATATAAATGATGAGCGGGTGTTTATCTTGAGCAGATTTTTATGCCCGCAAATATAATCATTGTGTCCAGCGCCCTGCCGTCTGCTATTGCGCCGAGAGGGAAGTACAGTTTTGTTTCGAGTCCAGCGAGCCAGCCGGACTCAAGAGTATGCATCCAGCTGAACGCAATGTTTGGGTACAGAAAGTTCATGCCGCTGTAAAACCATCTGTTTATAGAAGAAACATCATCTCCGGCTGTAGAGCTTTCTGTTCCGCCGCTGTCGTCTTGGCTTACGCCGTTTGCTAGCATTCCTGCCCTTGCGAGAAAGCTTAATCCTGCCCCTGCTTCAATTATGTTTTTCCCTGTCCGCCACCTGTGCACTGCGTCTAAATCAAGCAGGGCTGAGAGGACAATGGCTGTGCGGTTCTCTATTTCTGCCGGCCGCGCATTCTCGCCATCCCAAAGATAGTAGCCAGTAAAAAAAGAGAGCTTTGGCTGGAGACTTATAGCTTTGTCCTTGAGAAAATCAAATCCAGCTCCGCCAGTAAGGCTTACGGGGCTAGGAGCGCTGTCTTTGTCTGTGTTTATATAGAGGGCAGGGCCAAGTGTGAAGAAAAAATCCCAGTTTTTTTGCAAGGAAGCTTGGTTGTCTTGCTCAGAGTATATAGTTTTTGCCTGGCTAGGCTGTGCAAAAAGACTTGCTCCGGAGCTGAGCGCGAGCAATATGAGAGCTTTAACTAAGCGGTATTGTCTACCTGTCGCCATAAAGAACTTTCCCGAGATCCACAGTTAAAAAGCCTGATCTTCCAGTCTTGTAGAAGTCGCTTTCTTCCCAGGCGACTGCAAGTGTTGAGCCGCTTATGCAGAATGGGCCATAAATATAATTCTTAGGGAGCTTTGGAAGGCGGAATGCGATGTTTTTTCCCTCATTAAGGATATTCCTTCCTGCCAGCGCTCCGTTAAAGTATGTTGTTCCATCCGCAAAGACTGCGCAGATCCATCCATCTGAAATTATTGAGTATGCTTCTAAGAGCGTTGATGAATCAAGAGATGTGCTGAAAAGACGCGGAGACGCTCCTCCGGAATCCTTGCAGCAGACAGAAAAGTCAAATCCTTCCGGTATTGAGCTGAGCAGCTCCTTTAGACGGCTGGGAGCTGCTGAAAAGGCCGATGGGGAATTCGCTTTTCTGTAGCTGTCTTCGGAAGTCTTCTCTATTGTGATTTTTCCGGCCTGCGTATAGGGAGAGAGGGTTTCTAGGTCTTGCGGGGAATAGAAATTGATATATGTAAAGAATGTGCGGCTGTTCTCAACTTTTTTTACAGAGCAAAGGAATTCCTTTCCATCAAAATAAGTTCCTGTTATTTCTCCTCCGCCCGCAAGATTCAAGTCTCCGTAAGTTATTACGGGGTAGAGGGATCTGGTTTTGGGAGAAATCCTGACAAGAAAAGCCCGCCCTCCATTTTCTTCCTCGTTTAACTCTGCGCTGCTTTCAAGAGAGGCTTCTTTGTTGAAGAAAGATGAGCGGCTGAATGTTATGTATGGATTTTCTCCATTAAACACCAGTGTTGATGCTGTTGAATTTGAAAAGAGGCCGTAGTCCTGGATGAGCAATGGGGCGGCTCCTTGCTCAAAGTAAATTACACCGAGCCTGTTTACAACCATATAGCCGTTTCCCATTGAGCTGGAGTTTGCATCGGAGATACGCAGGGTTTCTGTCCATGGCTTTAAGCTTGAGATGCCGGACTTTTGCGGCAAGGCAGCTCGCTCGAAACCATTTGCGGTAAAAAAATACCATTCATGGTCATCTGCCAGATCGCTTATCTGCTCAATTTTTACAGAAGGTTTCTTCGCGCATCCGACGAAAGCAAAAGCTGACAAGACAATAAGAATAAAGCGTTTCATCATTTTGATTATCGGCCAAAATGTAGGGGCGTTTTAGTACGAAACGCAAAGATGTGCTATGCATAAGTGCGATGTATTTAATTGATTTACCTATTGACAAAGTAGGTAAGTATGGTTATAACTATGTTAAGAGAAAACCTAGTAGTTCACTAGGAAAAAAACACTGTTACAGGGAGACTATTATGGCAAAAATCTACACAAGCGCAGACCAGCTTATCGGTCATACACCGCTTTTGGAGCTTTCTCATATCGAGGCGGAAAACAAACTTGAGGCGAAAGTTATTGGAAAAATAGAATTCTTTAATCCGGCCGGCTCTGTAAAAGACAGGATAGCAAAGGCTATGCTTGACGATGCGGAAGCGAAAGGAATTTTGAACAAGGAAACGACAATCATTGAGCCTACTTCAGGAAATACTGGAATCGGACTTGCCGCAGTTGCTGCGGCACGTGGCTACCATCTTGTGATTGTAATGCCGGAAACAATGTCTGTTGAGCGCCGCCAGCTTATGAAGGCTTATGGAGCGGAGCTTGTCTTGTCCGAGGGCGCGAAGGGGATGAAAGGCGCAATCGCAAAGGCTGAGGAAATCAAGGCGAATACCCCAAACAGTTTTATTGCAGGACAGTTTGTGAACCCGGCAAATCCTAAGGCTCATCTTGAGACAACAGGACCGGAGATCTGGGAAGACACAGATGGAAAAGTTGATATTTTTGTTGCTGGAGTTGGAACTGGAGGAACTATAACAGGCGTTGGTCAATATCTTAAGTCCAAGAATCCTAATATAAAAGTTGTCGCAGTTGAGCCTAAGACCTCCGCAGTTCTTTCTACTGGAGTCGCTGGACCGCATAAAATCCAGGGAATTGGCGCTGGATTCGTTCCTGATGTCTTGGACACAAAGATTTATGATGAGATTATTCCTGTTTCAAATGAGGATTCCTTTGCAACAGGAAAGCTGATTGGAAAGAAAGAAGGAATCTTGGTAGGAATTTCCTCGGGAGCGGCTGTCTGGGCGGCAGTCGAGCTTGCAAAGCGTCCGGAAAACAAGGGCAAGAATATAGTAGTCCTTCTCCCTGACACAGGCGACCGCTATCTTTCAACACCTCTTTTCCAGGACTAGCCACGGCTTTTTATTGTATCAGGAGTGATGACTTGCGGCAGGAATTTGGTTAAAATACCTGCCATAATGGATAGGACGTTTGACCTTTCAAGTATACTTGCCAAAGACGGCTCTATTGGTTTAAGGCAGCAGTTGAGTTTTGCTTGGAAACTGAGCGTTCCAGGCATGATGGCTCAGCTGTCTTCCATTTTGATGCAGTATATTGATGCGGCTATGGTTGGTTTCTTGGGAGCGAACGCTTCCGCAAGCATCGGCCTTGTCGCGTCTTCCACTTGGGTGCTTGGAAGCCTTCAGCGTGCGCTTGTTGTTGGATTTACGGTGCAGGCGGCTCATGCTGTTGGAGCTGGAGAGAAAGAGAAGGCAAAGAATCTTCTCTTTAATGCTTTGATAATCTGCGGCATCTTCAGTCTTATTCTTCTTTTTGCAGGCGTAGCAATAAGTTTTAAGCTTCCCTTTTGGCTAGGCGCTGACGCAGAGATTTACAAGGACGCTTTCTGGTATTTCTTTATTTTCTGTCTTTCTGGACCTTTCTACGAAATTGTCTACCTTATGGGCGGAATGCAGCAGTGTTCTGGAAACATGCGTCTGCCGGGCATCCTAAATGCGCTGATGTGCATTTTGGACATTGTCTTTAATTTTCTTTTTATCTTTATAATGAAGCTTGGTGTGAAAGGCGCTGCTCTTGGCTCTGCGTCCTCTGCCATTGTCGTCGCGGTTATATTCTCATATCTTACATTGGTAAAATCAGAAACATTGAAATTTACAGGCTGGCACGGAGCATCTTTTGACAGGGAGTCAATTTGCAAGGCGCTAAGGCTTGCAGGGCCTGTCGCTTTGGAAAGCTCTGCGTTCAGCGGGGCGCTGGTCGTGGTTGCAAGAATAATCGCTCCCTTGGGGGCTGTAAGTCTTGCCGCGAATTCATTTGCCACAACAGCCGAAAGCCTGTGCTACATGCCTGCTTATGGAATAGAGGAGGCTGCGACTACGCTTGTGGGCCAGAGCTATGGCGCAAAGAACCGTAAGCTTGTTTATTCGTTCAGCTGGATAACTGTTGCCTGTGGAATTGCGCTTATTTCCCTGCTTGGGATAGCAATGTATTTTCTTTGCCCCTATGTATTCAAGTTTATAACTCCAGATATAGATATACAGGCGCTGTCTGTAAAGGTGCTTAGGATAGAGCTGCTTGCTGAGCCGTTCTTTGGAGCAAGCATAGTCGCAACAGGAGCTCTGCGTGGAAAAGGAGATACTCTTGTTCCAAGTGTGCTTAACCTGTTCAGCCTCTGGGTTGTTCGTCTTTCGCTTAGTCTTATTCTTGTAAAACCTTTCGGCCTTGTTGGAATATGGATCGCAATGGCGGCGGAGCTGTGCTTTAGGGGCATAGTTCTGCTCTCGCGCCTGGCTTTTTCCAAGACGCTATTCTAGCTTCGCAATTTCCTGCTGGCATAGCTGATCACAAAGCTCGTTGTATTCAATGCCGGCATGTCCCTTTACCCATTTCCATTCTACTCTAAGAGATGAATTTAATGAGTCGAGCTTTTCCCAAAGCTCCCTGTTCTTGACGGGTTTCTTGTCTGCTGTAAGCCAGCCTTTTCTTTTCCAGCTTGATATCCAGCTTGTGATTCCATTTTTTACGTACTGGCTGTCTATATGCAGCTCCACGGGGCGTAAACATAGCCTTTTTGTATTGCAAATTATAGAAAGAGCGCTGATTGCGGCTGTGAGCTCCATTCTATTGTTCGTCGTCAATTTCTCACCGCCAGAAAGCTGTCTTGCTTCGCCGTCTGCGATTACGATGCAAGCCCAGCCTCCAGGACCGGGATTTCCGTGGCATCCTCCGTCTGTATATACAATCACTGGCTCGCTTTTTTCTATTTTATTAAGACCGTCAAAGTTTAACTCATTCTGCATGGTTTTATCTTAGCATAAAACAAACGTCTAGGCATCTAGCTGCGGGGCATAGGACAAAAGATGCTGTTCGTGATATAATAATTGATGAAACACGATGGTAAATATTTTAGAAAAATTTTTAGGCAAGAATAGCTCACTTTCCAAGAACCGCGCAAAGATTGTCGCATCTTTCTGCGCATCTTGCGCTCTGACTTATCATATAGTTATTTTCTTTGTATTCATGCTTTTAAGAATCACTCCTATGGTTTACTATAATGTTTTCAGTGTAATACTGTTTACTTTAGTCTTAATCAGGATTCAGAGCGCGAGTTCATTTGTAAGGCTTTATGCGCTTTGCACGATTGAGGTTATTCCTCATCAGATTCTTTCTGATTATTTTTTGGGAACTTATGCGAATTTCCATTTCTTCATCCTGCTTATGGGGCTTATCCCTTTTCTTGTGTTTAGAAATAAGTCAAAGCTCTTGATTCCGTTCTCGTTTGTTACGAGCTTTCTTTTTATTGTCATAGAGAATATTCAGTTTCAGCCCAAGTATGAGGTCGCCGAGTTTATCCAGGTGCTGCTTAGAATAGCCAATGTATCTCTTTCAATTGGTATCATTTTCTTTATGATTCTGATCTTCACATTTATTGTAGAAAACTATGAAATCGAGCTAAGGGACAGAAATCAGACTTTGACAAGCGAGATAGAGCTTGCGGCTGTTATTCAGCAGAATTTTTTTAAGCAAGATTTGAGTATGCTTAGAAATCTTGAGATTGCCTGCTATAACAAGCCGATGGCAGGAGTCTCAGGGGATGTGTTTGATTTCTATAAGACTGGAGATAAGCTTGACGGATTCGGAGTCTTTGATATATCAGGGCATGGAATTTCCTCTGGTCTTGTCACAATGCTTGTAAAGAATATTATCAACAAGGAATTTTATGATCACACTGATCTGCCTTTATGGGAAATAATGAGCCATATAAATGAGCGTGTTATTGAGGAAAAGGGAGATATTCAAAACTATCTTACAGGTGTTCTTGTCCGCTTTAAGAGAGAAAATGAGCTTGAGATTGTTTCTGCGGGACATCCTATGCCAATACTCTATCACCATGAGACAGGAAAGTGCGAGCTTTTGCGGCAGGATATAAACAGCATAGGAGCAATCGGCATAGCAGGGTTTCCAGTTCTTTATAATTCAATCTTTGCAAGAATAAAGACAGATGATGAGGTTATTCTTTATTCTGACGGAGTGACCGATGCCTTGAACGAGGAAAGAGAATCCTTTGGAATAGATGCTTTTATGCAGACAATAGAGGCGTATGCAGATCAGAGTGTCCAAAGACAGGCAGAAGAGATTGCGCATGAGATTGAGCTATTCCGAGGGGAAGCATCTCAAAATGATGATCTTACATTCGTTATCTTAAAAAAACGTTAGAAGAATGGCATACTAGTCATTTTTTTCTTGCCGATTGTGTTTTGTTTTAATACCTTATAATTAAGGCTGATGGAAAATCAGCTTGCAAACGCAAATAATTTTTGGAATTTAGGAGATAGAACGAAAAT
>CAZURC010000109.1:0-6522 GCA_964623405.1 uncultured Treponema sp. | reverse complement strand
GAAAACAGCGAATGAAATAATTTCACTGGCCAACTTTGTTTGAAAACGGCGAATGAAATAATTTCACTGGCCAACTTTGGGCGAAAACGATGAGTCTAATCATTAGACTGGCTGGCGGAGATGAGAGACTTAGCTGGCGGGGCACCAGAACGTCATGTTGAGCGCAGCGAAACATCTCTGTTCCTGTGTGAGATATAGATTCTTCGCCTGCGGCTCAGAATGACCGGCAGGACTTAGCGAGCAAGTCGGCGAGTGGCAAAAACGGCGCGCGAGGAGATATTTCTAATTCCAGAGATTGCGGGGATTAACCTGCTTTCCGTTCTTGAACACTGTGAAATGAAGATGAGGCCCTGTGCTCAGGCCAGTGCTTCCGACATAGCCAATCACGGACGCAGTTGTCACATGCTGATCTCTGACTGCGGCAATCGCGCTCATGTGGCCATAGAGAGTCTTGTATCCTGAGTGATGGGTTATAATCACATAGTTTCCATAAGTGTTGTTAAATCCGGTGGAAGTTACCTTCCCGTCCATGGCCGCGTAAATCCTTGTGCCCTGGGGACAGGCCATATCCACTCCTCCATGGTAAGAGCGCGCTCCTGTAAACGGAGACTGCCGCCAGCCGAAATTAGAGGAAAGATACCAGCGCGCGTGTATCGGCTTCTTGAAGAGATCCCCGTTTATCTCCTGCCTTGTAACCCAGTCCATCTGCGCATCAGGCAAAAAGAGCATTGTTCCCGCAGAAAGGCCTTCAGCCTCCGCGACCTTGTTCACAACACAAAGCTTGTCCGTGTCAATTTTATACTTCTTTGCTATTTCTTCCGCAGTCTCGCCATCCTTTCTTACAGTATAGAGAATGCCTGGAATTGATGGGATTTTCAAATATGTGCCAATCTGCAAGAGCCGGGATGAGCGGATATTGTTCACCGAAATAATCGTATCCTCTGTGACATTGAAATTCTCCGCAATAATTCCAATCATATCACCGGAGCGCACTCTATAAGAGCTATAGCTTACCTCGCTCAAGCTATCAGAGCTGTCATCTGCGCCTTCCTCTGACACCACATCGCTTTCCGCGACAACTGGAATCCCCGGAGTCTCAAATCCTCCCTGTCCATTAGAGAATTCCGCTTCCGGCTGCATTATAAGCCCCGCCGCAAGCACAACAGCGCAGGCAGCCATGCCGACAGCAACGCACTCGGCTGTCCTTATGTTCCCTGCCTTGGCAAGGATGCGTTTCGCGCAAAGAAGAATATTTTTCTTAGGTTTATAGAAGCGGGAGTTCTTAAATTTCATTTTCTTGTTCCAGTTTATTTTTTTTATTTATGCCTATTAGATATGTCTCAAAACTCTCTGCGCGGCAGGCAGAAGGCTTGAATCCTCTTGCGCTGTCGAAAATATCTCTCATAGCTCTTAAAAGACTCTGCTGATCTCCGTTCTGAAAAACCTTTACGGCGAAGTTTCCTCCCGGACGGAGCATTGTCTGTGCATAGTAAATAGCCATCTTTACAAGAGACTGGGAGCGGGCTGTGTCCACAATCCTGTTTCCTGTAGTCTTAGGCGCGGCATCACATACAACAAGGTCGAAAGGCCCTTCTTTCTCTATTGACTTGCGGACAGAGCTGTCTGTCAAATCACCCTGTATAAACACAAGGCTGTCCCCTTTCACGTCCTTTGCAAGAGGGTTCAAGTCGCATGAGACAACTTTTCCGCTCCCCTCAAGGCTTCTTAAAAGAAAGACGGTCCAGCTTCCAGGAGAGGCGCCCAGGTCAAGCACTGCGCTATTCTTTTTGAGGATATGAAATTTCTCGTCAATTTCTTTAAGCTTATAGACTGAGCGGGCAGGATAACCTTCGGAGAAAGCTTTTCTTGACCAAAAGTCCGGCTTTTCATAGCTGTTGGATGCCATACTTTTTTAATCGGTGAATTTTAGCAGATTTTTTAATATTTTGTATATAAAGTTTGTCTACAAGGGCAAAAATATTTATAATCATATTAGATATGAATATTGAATTTAAAAGCAGACTTGAAAAAATAGAGCAGGCTCTTAAAGACACCATTCCATCTCCGTCAACAGAGGAATGGAGAAACTTGTCGTTTGGAAGCATAGACCCATGCATAAACGACAGCCACTTATCCGTGCTTGAGGAGCCTTGCATTCACTTGATTTCCCTCGGAGGAAAAAGATGGAGGCCGCTTCTGCTTGTTCTCTGCGCAGAAATGGCAAAGGAATGCAGAGACAGCGATGCGGATATTTCAAAAGCCTACTCCCTGGCTCCTCTTGTTGAGCTTGCGCACACTGCGAGCCTTATCCATGATGATATAGAGGACGGAGCGGACACAAGAAGAGGAAAGCCTTGCGCCCACAAGACCTATGGCATTGACGTAGCTATAAACGCAGGAAGCTGGCTTTATTTTGAAAGCGCCACAGCGATAAAAAGAATATCTGTTTCTCCGCAAGAGAAGCTTAGGCTTTATGAGCTTTTTCTCTCTGAGCTAAGGCTTCTGCACCTTGGACAGGCTATGGATATAAAATGGCACAGAATCCCTGACCTTATTCCCTCGAAAGACGAATACATAGCCATGGTTCGAAACAAGACAGGAACATTGGCAAGGATGGCTGTAAAAATAGGAGTGCTTGCGGGAGGAGGCTCTGACGAAGACATTGAATACGCAGGAAAAATTGCGCAGGACATCGGCGTAGGATTTCAGATTATAGATGATGTTACAAATCTCACGACAGGCAACCCCGGTAAAAAGCGCGGTGACGACATTGTTGAGGGCAAAAAATCAATGCCTGTCCTTATCCACCTGGAAAACCATCCGGAGGACAAGAAAATACTTGCAAACCTTTTTGCTCAGGCAAAGAATGATGGAATTGAATCAGAATCCGTGGAGAAAGCAATAAAGATACTCTCGGAAAGCGGGGCTGTTGAAGAGGCCGGAAAAATCGGGGAACGCCTTGTCAAAGAAAAAAGCGCGTCTCTTGCAATGCTTTTTGGACGGCAGACAAAGGCAGGAGAGCTAATCAAGGAGCTTTTTTCCACAATGCAGGGGAGGTAAGAATAAAATGCCATTATCAAAAGAAAACGCTTCACAACTAAATTCTCAGGCTATTGAGCTTGCCTCAAAAGGCGACTTCAAGGAAGCCATCGCTTGCTTTAAGAAAGCTCTCTCAATTGAAAACAACAACTATCTTCTATGGTTCAACCTAGGTATAACATATAGAGATGCAGGAGATCTTGTCATGGCTAGGAAATCACTGATAAAAGCCTACTCAATCGAAACCGATGATGATGAATTGATTGAGGCGCTTGCTTTGATTGACTACAACATGGGGCTAGCAGCCGAAGCTCTCGAAATCTGCATGGAAGGGCTTGAGCAGAACAGCAGCAATGCGCACTTATGGAACACGCTAGGTGTAATATACTTTAATGCCGAGAGCTACACGAAAGCGGCGGAGGCATTTGAGCAGGCGGTAACAATAAACCCATACTATTATGACGCTTTGTTCAACTTGAGGGATACTTACATGGAGACAGGAAATCAAGTCGGATATATGACATGCATAAACCAAATGAAGCTTATAAAGGACCATGGGCATATAAATGCGTAGCCTTGCAAGAGTAATAGAAGTTTCAGAAAATGCGAGCAAGGTGACCTTGTCATCAGTCTTTTCCTCGGCCTGCATAAACTGTCCTTCTATTCAATTCTGCAAGAACAGTGGAAAAATATTCATTGCAGACAATCCTAACAAGCTGGCCGTTTCAAAGGGCGATATTGTAAAGATTGACCTGCCGATAACGGTAAAAGCATTGCGCGGCCTTATAGCGCTTTTTATTCCTCTGATTATTACAATAATCGCAAGAACCGTCGCTCCATCTATTCTAAAAGCAACAGGGCTGCCACAGACAGAAATATTGCGCTTTATAATCTGCCTGGCAGCCCTTCTTATCAGTGAATCCGCTGTTTTGGTTCTTAGCCTGTCTGACTTTACGCCAGGCACACCTATTGTAAAACAGCTGCTTTAGTAATTTTCCTTTGCAAGAAGGCTTATCTCCCTAGCCATATCGCCTAGCGGCACTTGCTTCTGCACTGCTCCTAGCTCCCATGCGACACGCGGCATTCCATAGACTATTGACGTCTTCTCATCTTGTCCTAGTGTCCATGCTCCCTGCTTCCGCATTTCTGCAAGCTCTACCGCACCGTCCTTCCCCATTCCTGTCATTATTACACCAAGAGCATGATTGCCAAAGATTTTAGCAACTGACTCAAACATTACATCCGCAGAAGGTCTGTGTCCGTTTCTTTGAGGCTCATGGGTTGTTCTTATAACATACTTGCCCATGCTGCTTATCTCAACTTTTATATGATAGTCTCCAGGCGCAATATAGACATGTCCTTCCTCAAGCACATCCATATCCTCAGCCTCTTTTACACTAAGCGGACAAATTCTGTCTAAGCTTGCGGCAAACTCCTTTGTAAATCCTGCAGGCATGTGCTGCACAACCATAATAGGCTGTCTGACATCGCTGTCTATTTGCTGGAAAATATCACGCAAAGCGTTAGGTCCTCCGGTAGATATTCCTATCGCAATAAGCTCAATCTTTCCAGGTTTTCTTATAGGCACGATTGCCTCAGGTGTTTTCTCATGAGACGGCTGCGGATGATACTCAAATTCAACATGCGGAGGAGAGACAGGCTTGGGATTTACAGGAACAGTCTTTGACTTATCTCCCAAAGCCTCCTGGAGCTTGCGCTCAATTGCCCTTTCTGAATTATACTTCAGGTAAAAATCTGCCCCATAGACATTCTTTCCGTTCATGCGGGCCTGCGCGCCGCCATAAGAGGCAATCATTTCAACGAGTTTGTCCGCTACGGTATTTATATCAACAGAAACAGAGCCGTTTGGCTTTGTAATAAAATCGCTTGCGCCAAGCTCAAGCGCCTCCATCGTGACAGCGGCGCCTTTTTCTGCAACAGAAGAAAGGATGATGACAGGTATATCAGGACCATTTGCTTTTCTGTATCGCAAATATTCAATGCCATTCATGACCGGCATTTCAATATCAAGTATTATCACATCTGGCTTCACCAGCGCCAGCTTATTTATTAGGAATTGGCCATTCATGGCCTTGTCAACAACTTTCATTCCCGGAGTATTATCTATAACTCTTGAGATAACGTTACGCATTAAAGCTGAGTCATCACACACTAAAACCGAGATGTCATCCATATATCAACTGCTCCAGTTTAACTATAAAATAAGACAAAAACACCCTCGAAAAAAGATTTCATCAAGATGCTATATATTCTTTTGGTACAAGCATGCCCAGTCAGTCTTTAAGAATTCAAATTTTGTGTCCATCCCAAAAAGAGACTCTGAATGGCCGATGAACAGGTAAGACTTTCTGCCCATTGCATCCCAGAAACGGTCTATACACGCTTTCTGTGCGGCCTCATCAAAATAGATAAGGACATTACGGCAGAAAACAATATCAAGATTTCGCATTCCAGAATCATTGCGCAAGTTATGGTAGTCAAACTTTATTGTAGAAATCAGCTCTGGCTTTACCTGATAGCCTTTTTCATTCTTAGTAAAATACTTTGCAAGAAAGTTCGGAGGTATTCCCTGCACGCGGGAATCGGGATAAAATCCTTGCTGCCCCACCATAAGAGACTTTAAGGAAATATCAGAAGCTGTAATTTGGAATGTATAAGGCGGCTGGAGTATTTCTTTCAAAATCATGGCAATCGTATAAGGCTCTTCTCCTGTAGAACAGCCTGCGCTCCATATTTTAATTCTTGTATCACCAGTCTTCTTTTTTTCTTCAATAACATGCGGAATTACATAGTGAATAAGAGCATCGAAATGCGGCTGGTTACGGAAAAACCGCGTAAGGTTTGTCGTAACAGAGTCAAGCATTGTCTTCATCTCGCCCTCATTAGACATTATAAGGTCATAGTATTCCTTTACAGTATTAAGAGACTTCTCTCTAAGCTTTTCCTTCAGGCGGGAATCAAGAATAGATCTGTTTGTAGCAGAGAACGTAATGCCGCTTTTGTCATATATGACTTTGCGGAACATCTCAAACTCAGCATCTGTAAGTAAATCACTCATGCTTTAATTATATCCCGAGGACTCTGAATTGTAAATTAAAACAAGTTTTTTAACAGAAAGTTAGGTGATTTCATGCAGATGCTGAGCAAAGAAACAGGATTCAGTCCTATTCGTGGATTTTCCAGCTGTTTATCATCTTGACGAAATTCGGGTCAAAGTGATTCACAATCTCGCTGTGTCCGATGTCAAGCGTTGAAATCTTTTTCATGTCTTCGTCATCAAGAGCAAAATCCCAGATGTTGATGTTCTCTTCCATTCTGTTCTTATGAACTGACTTTGGAATCACGACAGCTCCGCGCTGAACGTTCCATCTCAAGACAACCTGCCCCACGGTTTTTCCGTGCTTCTGCGCGATTTCAGACAAAAGCGGATTTGAGAAAATTCCGTGTTTTCCCTCGGCGAAA
>CAZURC010000108.1:1463-6563 GCA_964623405.1 uncultured Treponema sp. | reverse complement strand
GGCCAGAAATCTCAACATGATTCTTAGATTTAAAAAACTCAATATATTTTGAGCGAAGTTCATTTGCCGTCATAGTAAAGAAAATATTAACACAACGGGCACGTTTGTTCAATGTTCTGCCCCTTTGCTGCCCTCTTCCTACTCCTGGCTGCCACTTCTGCGGTCTGTTTTTTTCAAGACAAGCGGCTGTGTTTCTGCCTGGAAGAATCCGGTAGGGCTTGCCACAACAGGCTGAAGCAGAATCGTGTCCGTGTCGTCAGACACTGTTTCTGTTGTTCTTCCGCGTCTGTCCGTCTGCCTTGTCACAACCTTGTCAAAAGCGGCGGAATAATAGCCTGCAAAGAACTTTGCCTCTGTCCCGCTTCTAAACTGCAGGAGCTGCTCCCCAGAGACAGTGTTTATCATATAAAGCCCGCTGTCCGCAAAGTCATCGCCCTGAACAGTGTAGGCACCATCCTCAAAGACAAAATAGTTTCCATCGCCTGCAATCCAGGCTATATCTTTCTGCTCAAGCCGCTCAATCACCTTGCTCAAAGGGGCTGTATCCGCTTTTGCCGCAATCTTAGAGGCAAGCTTCTTGTAATTTCCATCCCACAGCGTGCTTTCTCCGATAATCATGCGGACATCATCCTGTATACGGATTCTTATCTCATCAATGCTGACAAGCGAAATATCAAACCGTCTCTGCAAATTCTCAATCGACTGATTCACCGCGGAAAAATAGATTCCGTTGCGCCGGAGGTTTGAGTTAAGCCAGGAATAGACCTCCTCGCTGTCCTGATAGTAAAAGACAATCTCATTGGAAAGATCGTCAAAGAAAATATAGCGGAGACTTTCTCCCGAGGAGTCAGTCTTGTACCAGAGCCCGTCAAGAAATTTTGTGAATGTCTCAACCGTTCCGTCCTGGATTCTAGCAAGCTCATTTGCGGCGATACGGCTCCCTTTTACGCGGGTCTGGCTCACCTGCACATACCGCCCCTCTTCCTCGCTCCAGTTGTACATTGTCTGTATCTGGTCAAGCTTTGTGGCGTCCTCGCTGTCAGTCGAATAAACCCATACAGGAAAACTTGCAGCCCTAGTCTGGCTTAGCTCATAAGCCTCGTTCCGCTCCGTCTGCTGAATGAACACTGTGCCGTCGGACTCAAAGTCGCCAATCTTCTCCAGCTCAAATCCGCCGTCTTCTCCGCGCTTTCCGTTAAAGATGCATAGCACAGAGTCTCCGTTATCGGCTACGCCCTGGTATACAAGGGAATTTCTGTGGTTTCCTATCACGTCCATGCTCGTGCAGGCAAAAGTCCGTATCTGGCTTATATTTGTCGCAATCCAGGCGGCGCGCACATAGCTTGAGGAGGCGGGATTGTAAAGACCGACAATCAGCGCAAGGAAAGGGCTTCTTGAGGTCTTGACAATGTTTATCTGGTCGTCATATCCGTCGCCGTCAATATCCATCGTGACAATGCTCAGGAGCGTCTCGTCGTTCGCAAGCTCAATGAAAGAGGCCTGATCGTATTCATCGTAGTCACTCTCAGAGTCATTGCCATCAGGAAGAGCTCCGTCAACCACAGGCTTTACAACCTTTGCCCTGGAATACGAATTGTCCTCCACAATGATGTTTCTGCATATAAAAAAAACAGCAAGAAAGGCGGCGACAACAACAAACACCACAGGGATAAGCTTCTTCATACAGAGGCAATTTTAGCAAATCAAGGATTTTCTCTCAACATTGCAAATTTTGACATTTATCTGTTTTATTTCGCGTTTGTTGACATTTTTCCCTTTATCAATAAAATTCCCCGCTATGGTTAAGAATATTGATATATTTGAGAGCGCGCCGGTTCCAAAGGCTGTATTAAAATTCGCTCTCCCGACAGTCCTGAGCATGATTGTCGCAGTCTTCTACAACATGGTTGACGCATTCTTCGTCGGACTCACAGGCGACCCAAGCCAGTTTGCAGCAGTCAACGTTGCGACTCCGGTTTTTATGTTTCTGATGGCGGCGGGAAACATCTACGGAATGGGCGGCTCGTCATTCATCAGCCGCGCCCTGGGCGAAAAGAATTATGAGAAAGTCAAGAACATCTCCTCATTCTGCTTTTACGCCGGAATTGCGACAGGAATCTTAGGCGGCGCCTTTATCATCTGGAAAATGACTTCGATTCTAGGCGCAATCGGAACAACAGCGACAACAGCGCCGTTCGCCCGCTCTTATCTTACAATCATTGCTCTCGGCGGGCCGGTCATTGTAATTTCAAATGCCTACACAAACATTATCCGCGGAGAAGGCGCGGCCCACAACTCAATGATTGGAATGATGGCGGGAACAGTCGCAAACATCGTCCTGGACCCGATTTTCATTCTTGACAGCTTCCTGGGAATCCCGTGTCTTGGCATGGGCGTACAGGGAGCGGCAATCGCAACCATAATCGGAAACGCAATCACGCTCGTGATTTATATCACGCACATCATCTCAAAGTCATCCTCGCTTTCACTGAATCCCAGATTCTTTAAGATGCGCGGCGGAATCTTCAAGGGCGTTCTCGAGATAGGACTTCCTGCAAGCCTGACAAATATTCTGATGAGCCTTAGCTCAATTCTCACGAACAATCTTCTTGCAGCCTATTACGCAGTTCCAGTCGCTGAGGAAGCCCTGGTTCCGCTGTTCAAGACCGTAATAGACGGGAAAGTCTGCTACGGCGACATTCCGACAGCGGCGATGGGCGTCGCGCTCAAGGCGAATATGCTCGCGATTTTCATCCAGCTTGGAATCGGAACGGGAGTCTCACCTCTAGTCGGCTACAACTACGGCGCGAAGAACTACAAGAGGATGAAGTCATTTATCAAATTCGCAATTCTGCTCAACGTAATCGCAGGCTGCGCTCTGACCGGAATTTACTTTGTCTTCTCAAAGCAGATAATCAACATCTTCTCAAAGGACCCTGCTGTCGTTGAAATGGGTAGAATCATGATTTACGCATTGATGGCCTCAACTCCGTTCATTGGAATTATGTTCGTGCTGAATTTCAGCTTCCAGGCGCTCGGAAAAGGCGTCCAGTCGCTCATTCTCGCAGTAAGCCGCCAGGGATTCGTATTCCTGCCCGCAATTCTGATTATGAGCCGCGTCTTTGGAATGATTGGAATTGTCTTCGCACAGCCAATCGCCGACGCAATAGCAGTGTTAATCGCGCTAGGTATGTTCCTACAGATGAATCAAAACTTTAAAAGACAAAATTAATGCCGCAAGCAAAAACGGCAATCGTTATCATGACGAATGCCGTCCCAGGGCAAAAACAGCAATCGTTATCATGACGAACGCCGTCCCAGGGCAAAAACAGCAATCGTTATCATGACGAACGCCGTCCCAGGGCAAAAACAGCAATCGTTATCATGACGAACGCCGTCCCAGAGCAAAAACACGGATCGTCATCATAAACGCTGGCCGCAAGCAAGGGTTTTGACTAGCCATGCTGTTTTTCGTTAGAATTAGCTAACTTGCTTAATGGAGGCTTAGATATGGATTTGCGCAAAAACATGAGGAGAGCCGACTTTGTATATGCGGTCCTGAATATCATGTTTTTTCTTGGGTCGGTTTTTGTTTTTCACGCCTGCGGACCAAAAGATGACGGCTCATGGATGACATGCCATTACGCGGGCAATGTAATCAGTATGCTTTCGCTTATTCTCGCGCTCATTTCAATAGTAAATATCTTCGCGGCGGCAGAAATTAAGGCAGGGCTTTTCATCGCGAGCCTTATGATAGCGATTGGAACTCTTTTTGTTCCCGGAACACTGGTGAGGCTCTGCTCAATGGCGCAGATGCGCTGCAACGCCATCACGAAGCCTTGCGCAACAGCATTCTCGGCCGCCATCGCATTGTGCGCGCTAGTCAACTTGATTTTTATTCTCCTGAAAGCAAAGAAAAATGAGATTTCTAAATAAGCTTCCATTAAAAAATATCTCGGCAAAGGCAGGCCGCTCCGCCTCCCTGCTTATTCTTGCAGTTCTTATCTCTATTGCGGCGTTCGGCGGTTCGCTGATTGTAAAGAGCCTGAAGAACGGACTTGAAAGCCTTGAGAAGCGGCTTGGCGCAGATGTGATAGTGGTTCCGTATCAAACCCGCACAAAGGAAAGCGTAGAGTCCCTCCTGCTGAACGGCAACCGGACAACTTTCTACATGCCGAAGAGCTATATGCAGGACATCTCAAAATATGACGGAATAGAGACCATCTCTCCCCAGCTTTTTCTTTCCACACTCAGCGCCGGATGCTGCTCTGTCGCGCTCCAGATTATAGGCTTTGACCCTCAGACTGACTTTACAATCCAGCCCTGGGCAGAGGAAAGCTACAAGGGCAGCCTTGAGGACTTTGAGATTCTTGTGGGGAGCCAGATCACCTTGCCTGAGAACAGGATTCTCACGTTCTACAGCACGCCTCTCAAAATCGCCGCGCAGCTCAAGCCTACAGGCTCCGGCCTGGACAACGCAGTCTATTGCAACATGAACACAATCCGCGCTCTCATAAATCAGGCCTCAAAGGTTCCTCTTTCCCCTACTGGCAAAATCGACTCGGAGAATCTGATTTCCACAATATTGATAAAAGTTGAGAACGGATACGAGGTAAGCCAGGTTACAAACGAAATCAACCTGCACTCAAGAAAAGTGCGCGCGATAAAGGCAAAGTCAATGACAAGCGATATTGGCGACAACCTCTCAAGGATTTCTCAGATTGTCGGAGTATTGATTGCTGTCGTCTGGATTCTTTGCGTTGTGATTATGATGATAGTCTTTGCGATGATTATCAACGAGAGAAAAAAGGAATTCGCGGTCCTGCGGGTTATGGGAGTCTCTCAAAAGAGCCTGTCAAGCCTTGTAGTCCGGGAGTCCTTGATATTGAACTTGTCTGGCGCTCTGGCCGGCATATTCCTGGTTCTGCTGATTGATATTCCGTTCAAATCCTCAATAAAAACAGCACTGGGAATGCCGTTCCTGCTCCCACATGCCTGGGAAATCATAGCTCTGGCTGCCCTGACCGTTGCTGTCTCAATTCTTGCAAGCATCGCCTCCTCTGCGGCCACAGCAAGAAAAATCAGCAGGATAGACGCAGG
>CAZURC010000108.1:0-1363 GCA_964623405.1 uncultured Treponema sp. | reverse complement strand
TTTTTCTATGCCGTCAAAGAAACAGATTTTGAGCTGAAGGAGAATTCCCTTACAGAAATCTGCGGGCGCTCCGGCAGCGGAAAGTCCACTTTCCTTAACATGATGTGCGGAATCCTCTCGCCAAGCAGCGGACACATACTCATCTGCGATGAGAAAAGCCAGGCTGATTTATACAATATGGACGACAAGGAGCTGTCTCTGTTCCGCAACGCTCATTTTGGCGTTGTTCCCCAGGGACAGAGCGGGCTTTCAAGCCTGACTGTCATAGAGAATGTAAAGCTTCCTGCCCTTGTCTACGGGGAGGACTCAAATAAAGTCACAGAGGCAGCAGAGAATCTTCTTGAGAAGGTCGGAATCGCGGATTTAAGGGATGAGTTTCCGCAAAACCTTTCTGGCGGAGAGATGCGGAGAATGGCGATTGCAAGAGCCCTGATAAACAAGCCGGAATTTATTTTTGCTGATGAGCCGACAAGCGACCTGGATGACGAGAATACAAGGAATATACTAAGTCTGCTTAAGCAGATTGCAAGCGAGGGGGCAGCCGTTCTTCTTGTAACACACGAGACTGACGCAGAGAAATATGCGGACACTGTATACAAGATGAATGCTGGAGCACTGGAGAAAGTATCTCAATAGCCGCAGCGCAAAGCAGACTTAGCTCTCTTAGCCGTTCCTGATAATCTGAATTTCTATTCCGGTTTTCTTGTACTCAGCCAAAAGATTCTTCTGCCGCTTAAAGCGGGATAAAATCTGTAAGAGCGGAAGGTTATCACGTTTCTTTGCACGGACAAGCCTTGTGATAAATGGCGCCGTCACAAAAATGATTTTCGAGCAGAGCGACATCAGCTCAGGGACTTTATACAAGACAGTCGCATTTATAATTACGCTCTTTCCCCTGACCTGGCTTTCATCAATAAACTTCTTAGTAAGCTCAATTGTCTTTGGATAGACTATATCCTCCTGCCTTTTTAAGAGCTCCTGCCGCGGAAATATAAGTCTTCCAAGAGCATGGCGGCTCAAGGAACCGTCGGCATTTCTTAAATCAATTCCGGCGCGCTTAGCATCATCGTCAAAGGCAGAGAGGATTTGCTGCTCACAAAGCGAAATCGCCTCATGAACAGTCTTGTCTGAATCAATCGAGACAAAGGAAGGATTATGCCGAACCAGCTTATCAGATACATAGTTCTTCCCCGCCGCCATCTGCCCTGTCACACAAATGACACAAGGCTTGCCATTGGCATTTATTTTATAGTTCATAGCTTGACGAGCATTGTCCCATAAATCCCTTAGATTTACAAACTGGTTTATTTTATCATCTCCGCAAAGTCAACCATATTTCCGTTGTTGTGGACTTCCTTGTGGA
>CAZURC010000107.1:0-6602 GCA_964623405.1 uncultured Treponema sp. | reverse complement strand
CCAGAATCACGTTTCCGGAAGAAGAAAAAAGCGTTTCATCAAAGTTGCAGTTGTCACGTATTTTTTTTGAGATATGGAATTCGTTGTAAGAGTAAGTCATTTTTCCTCCGGAAATTGGTAGGCAATTATACCACAAGTTGCACGATAATACTCAATAAAACTCAAAAAAATAGTTCTCATTAAAAGATGCTTTTTAAAGTTGCTTGAGAGAATCCAGGACAGTCACGTTTGTATACATCCAAAGCTTTCTTGACTGCTTGATTTTAAAAAGGTGAATCATAAGCCTTGCGTTTGATTCTTTGCCATTTACATTGCGCTTATAGTACAGAACACGGGTTGCGGGTTTTCCAGAGAATTGCTTTAAGAGTGAGTCGCGGTTCATGAACGCATAATACTCATCCTTGTATTCAGGAAGAATGAAGTTTTCTGCTACATTCTTTACGCCCTGGGAATAGCAGTTTGTGCGCAGCTCTTGGTTCTCAAACCAGTCGCATCGGCCTATTGTCTCTTTAAAAGTGTCGTCCGTGAGATTTACAAGACAGTCATATAAGGAAGACTTGAGGACTGCTCTATGGAACTTATTTACGTAGTCTTCTGCGTAGTCGCTTTCTGTGTAGGTTTTTCTGTCAGTGTTTGTCTTTAAGAGAAGCTCAAATTCATCTTTCTGGACAGGCTTTGAGAATAAAAATCCCTGGATACTTTCACAGCCGATATGCCTCAGGTAATTGCTCTGCCACTCGTATTCAACGCCTTCTGCTGTAACATGCATTCCAAGCTCCAGCGCGAGAGACACTGTGTGCTCCAGAAGCTTGTCACCGTTTGTGTTTCCTATATAGTCAACAAGGCTTTTGTCGATTTTAAGCGTGTCAAAATGGAGCTCATTCAATGCTGAAAGCGAAGAGTAGCCGGAGCCAAAGTCATCAAGATGCAGGCTGAAGCCGGCGCGGTAAAAAGTGTTTGCGATGATTTTTACGTCTGAATTGTTTATTGCCGCGCTTTCTGTTATTTCAATTGGAACCATTTTTGGTGTTATTCCTGCGTCTGTGACAATCCAGTTATATTTTCCAACAACGCTTTTATAGTACATGCTTGCCCGTGAGAGATTTACGGAAACAGGAACAATTTTGATTCCCTCTGTTTGCCAGATTTTTTGCTGGTAGCACACATTCTTGAACACATATTCGTCAAGCTCGCGGATCTTTCCATTGCGCTCAAGAAGCGGGATAAAGGCGAGAGGCGAGACCAGCTCGTTTCCTTTCCGCCACCGAACAAGAGCCTCCGCGCCAACTATTCTCTTTGATGAAGGAGAAAATTTAGGCTGGTACCAAATCTCAAATTCATGGGAATCAAGCGCATTCTCAAACGAGTCCTCAAGGTTTTTCTCACGGATTATGCGCTCTGTGTCTGCTTCATCAAAATACTCAAAGACTTTTGAGCGGTCATCCTTTATTTTTCTTTTTGCCGCAACTGCCTCGCTATATGCAAGCTCAAGGCCTTTTCCTTTTTCCCATTTTGAAATACCGCAATACAGCGCAATCTGAGGAACACCGCTCTCTATTGTCAGAAAGTTCTCTGCTACTTCTATGTCTTCTATAAGATCTTCTACTAAGCGCCGTTTTTTTGCATTTGTGTAAAGAACAAAATGGTCAGCGTAAATATGAGCCGCTATGTCATTTTTTCCTATCGCAGACTTGATGCATTCCCAGAAGCTCTTTAGGAAGTCATCGGCTTTCTTTATTCCGCAGATGGAATTTATAAGCTTAAAGTCATGCAAGTCGATTGCAATGATGTAGCCTGGATCTTCTATGCTCCGCATGTTCTCTTTGAACTTGTTGTAGTTGTCGCCTCCTGTCAGATTATCAAGGAAAGCGTAGCTTTCAATCAAATCTGTCTCGGCCTTTTCCTGCTCTATCCTAAGGCTTGTTAAATCATTGCAGACAGAAAGTGCGAGGATGTCGCCATTTTCAGCTTTGAACATGACAAAACGCTGGGTAATATAGATTTCCTGAGATGTGAGAGATTTTGTCCAGTAATTAAAGAAAACTTCGTAGAGGCCTTTGTTGTAATAGTCAATGAGGAGCGTGCGTATATTCTGGAAAAAACTTGCGTTCTCCTTGTGCGCTTCAGAAATCATTGTCTCAAACCAGCGCTTTGTGTACTCTGAAAAGCTGCATGGAGCTGTAAAGCCGAATTTCTTTAGCACTTGCACGCTATTGCCGCGCTCATTTATTGTAAAATCTTTTAAAATCTGGTCTTTTGTAAGGTTTACTTCATAATATCCGACGGAAGTTTCTATGACAGATGCAAGCAAAGGGTTTTCTAGAATATCATTGAATATTTCATGATTTGCACTGTCCATCAAATCCTCCATAATAATTATTATAGCACATTTTAAAGAATAATTTATAATATTTCATTAAGAGGATTTTAATACTGTATAATTGCTGTATGTCTATAAAAAGTTCTGAGTTTTGTTTATTTGCTAGAGCACCAGCCGTATTTCCAGTGCCATATCGGTGTTGCCAGCGCGTTTGAGAAAGGCTGCTTTCTCTCAAAGTCCGGAAGCCAGTCTGTATCCGATGATAAATCCTGGTAAAAGAGATAGTCAAAATCGTAGGCTTCTATCAAGTCCTTTAAGTCGTTGTCTTCCTGTGTGCTTACAAGGCGGTTCTCTATGGAAGAGAGAGACTTCTCGCGTTTTTCAAGTTCCTGCTGATCTCCCTTAAAAGGAACAGGTGTGTACTGGTTCATAAGGGATATTATTGCTTTCTTGTCCGCGTTTTCTTTTAGCCAGGCAAGGACATCTGCTGTCTCTTCAAACTTCCCTGGCAGGAACAGGTGGCGGATTATCACGCCTTGAATCATTTTCTGTTTGCTTGTCCCGTTCTTCTCTATGTCAACCAGCTTGAGCGGATTGTGTTTTATCATCCAGAGTATTGATTTTTCCGCTGCCTGAGGATAGTCTTCCGCCGCAAAAAGTTTTTTTGAGAGCGCGCTGCTTAAAGTCTTTAAGTCCGGTAGATAGATTGTCACAAGTCCGTCCAGCATCTCAAGCATTTCTGTGCTTTCGTAGCCTGAGCTGTTCCAGCAGACAGGAAGACGCAGTCCTTGCTTCCGCGCTTCCTCGAGGCACTGCGCGAGCTTTGGAATGTGATGGCTAGGAGTGACAAGGTTAATATTCTCTGCTCCGGCATCCTGCAAGCGCAGGCAGATTTCTGCAAATTCTTCCTTTGAAACTTTCTTTCCCATTCCGTGCTGGCTAATCTGGTAGTTCTGGCAGAATGCGCATCGCAGGTTGCAGCCTGTTAGAAATATAGTCCCGCTTCCGCCGTGAACAGTTATAAGGGGCTCCTCTCCAAAATGAAGGCAGGCAACACTTATACGAAGCTTGCTGTCCTCAAGGCAGAATCCTGCCGCTCCCCTTGTGCGATCTGATCCGCAGTTCCGTGGGCATTGTGTGCAATGAGAATACAAGCTTTTGTGCGCATCGATGTTTATCATAATGTAGCTATTATATAGAAGAGAGCTTGTTATATGGCGCCGTTTTTTAGAATCAAGCTCATCATGTTCTGGAGAGAAAGCAAGTCCATGCTCTCTGCCTCGTCATCGGCAAAGTCTTTAAGTGTTTCCCAGTCATCTTTGCTCAACGCAGAATAGTCTCCGTCCTCATCTCCGTCTATAAAGCTTTGGAACGCTGTCAGTCTATTGATATTCTCTTCGCTAGGCTCGTCCTGCAGGTTTAGGGAAGAAAGCACATAGGTGTTGAGCCAGTAGTCTGCAATTGAGCGGGAAAAGTCTGTGTAGGCGCGGTTGTTAGAGGTGAAAAGATCGGCAATCTGGCGGCAAACTTTTTCTCCATTATATATGCCGCTGTTGTCTGCGCGCTGGTGCTTTTTAATTCTCTGAATATCCGCTATGAATTTTGAAATATCTGACATAAAATTATTATAGGAAAACGGCAGTTAAACTTCAATAAAACTAAAAAATATTATAAAATAAAGCCAAAGTTAAGGAACTTATCAATTGTAAAATTGTAGAAACGATGATAGAATTTTCTTGACTTTGGACATAAGGGAAGGTAAACTAAAACTATGGACTTAAGAACAGTATTAACACCTGACACTGTAGAGCTTCATCTGCAGGGCAAGACAAAAGAAGAAATTATTGATGAAATGCTCAACATCCTGGTAAAGGCAGGAAAGGTGACGGACAAGGAAGCTGCCAGAGAGTGCGTGCTTGACCGTGAGCGCAAGATGTCTACTGGAATGAAGCATGGAATTGCTATTCCGCACGGAAAGACGGACACAGTTTCTGACCTTGTTGCTTGCATCGGCATTTCTGATAATCCTGTTGATTTTGATTCTTTGGATCAGGAGCCATGCCGTATTTTCATTATGACACTTTCACCTGTCAACAAGACAGGTCCTCATCTTCAGTTTTTGGCAGAAGTAAGCCTTTTGTTCAAGAGCGCAGAAAAGCGCCAGCAGATTCTTAACACTCAGGACAAGTCTGAAGTGATAAAAATCCTTACCGAATAGTATTTTGCTATGACGGGATAAAAGCCTCTTGACCAATGTGTCGGGGGCTTTTTTTGTCTATTGAGAGATATATGCAGCTTGCGCAAGCTGATGTGAGCTCTTATCTTGTTGTTTTAGATAATTGAAATAGTAGGGGAATAAAATATGAAATTTGAAAAGCTTTTTGAGTCTAAAGACCATAAACTATACAAAGCAGGCGGCGACATGTTTCCAGTTACAGCGGATATGGCTGTTCCCGTCAAGTGGAGCGAAGTCGAGGGGGCTGAAGAAGAGTACAACGAGGAATTCCTTGCGCAGCTCCGTAACCAGCTTAAGAGTCTTGAGGAAGAGAATAAATTTGTTTTCATAGAGCCTGTCTACGATAAAAAAGCGACCCCTGGCCAGTTTAACAATGCAATGAAGCATACGGCCCGCAGGATAAAGGACTGCAAGTCTGTGATAGGCTTTGCCTTGCCAAAAGAGGTCTCGGAGGATGCTGACGTGCTGAGCGATTTCCTGGAGAAAATTTCAGAAAAGCATCCGCAGTATGTCTATTTCTCTAAAACTCCTTGCAATGAGGACGTTGTTGTCTATTAGAAGCCATCCTGTAATCAACCGTATTGATTGCGGAATAGCGCAAGATATTACAAATTATTCTAAAATCCTTGATTGATTTTAATGAGAAATTGTGCAACCATATTTCCATTATGAGTTTATACACTGTAAAAATGCTAAAAGGGACTATTTCTGTCAGCGTTTTGTTTTTGACTGTGTGTTTGCTGGTAAATTTTTTAATCCCTGTTGAGCAAGAAACGGATTCAGACATTGACTCTTATGCGGTTATGGTTGACAAGGACTATTCAGAGAGGCTTGCTGTTGAGGCGGGCTTTAAGTCTGATTTTGTCAACGAGAACGACCGCGGCCTTGAGCTTTACCGTCAGCCATATTCACGCGCTGCTGTTGAATGGTTCTATACGCAGGTTACAGGCGACAGGACAGTTGCTGTCTCAATCCTGGAAAACGCAGATAAAAACAATGTTCCGCTGAGCCTTGCGTTCAGCCTCGCGTTTGTGGAAAGCCGCTTTCAGAGCGATGCCGTGAATAAAAATTCCAATTCGACTATAGACAGAGGGCTCTTTCAGTTGAATAGCGCGTCTTTTCCGCGTCTTACCGAAGAGGAATTCTTTGATCCAGAGATAAGCGCGAAATATGGAATGATGCATCTCCGCTGGTGCATGGATGTTGCAGGTAAAGGCAACGATGTCACTGCGCTTGCTATGTACAATGCTGGAACTTCACGCGTAAAGGCAAACAAGACCCCGCAGCATACATTGAACTATGTTGCCAAGATTTCTGCCTATCGTGTAAAGCTCGAAAGCAAATTTAATTCTGATATAGTCTCATTCTACGACGGCCCTTCAAGAGCGAACAGTCTGGCAAAGAAATAGCTTGTTTCCTGCGCGCTTTTCATCATCATCTATGCTGGATAAGCGCGCATGTTCCGAGGCTGATTCAGGCCGGCATAAAATCTTTATTTTAATAATCAAAACACGTCTTATAGAACTCCTAAGAGCGCCTGTCTAATAATTATAACCAACTTGAGTTTGTTTCGTTTTCAGCTTAAAAATGAAACGATTTTAACTTGAAATTAAAATGTTTTTAACTTAAAAACAAAGTGGATTTAAGTTAAAATCAAAGTGGATTTAAGTTAAAAACGTATTGAAATCAAGTTGAAATCAAAAGTAAGTCAGCCGGACAAAAAAATACAGCCCGTGCTGCTTATTGAGTCAGTACGGGCTGTAAAAATGTTTTATCTTGCTTTGCTGTTATTCTTGCCAGCGTGTGTATTTGCCGCACTCAAGAATTTTCTTCGCGTTCTCAATCCTTTCTGCTGTCGGGCTTGGCGTGTCACGGAGCGGATACGGAATCTTAAGCTCATCATATTTTGCAATCGCGAGACTGTGATACGGGAGAACCTCAACTCTGTAAACGTTGTGCAGGCTTCTGATAAAGTCGCGGGTCTGCGTGAGATATTCGTCGTTGTCGGTGATTCCAGGAACCAAGACGTGGCGGATCCAGATTGGC
>CAZURC010000106.1:0-6990 GCA_964623405.1 uncultured Treponema sp. | reverse complement strand
ATCTGACAAAGTGCGCGACGATTTGCTCAGTCAGATTTGCGACATCGCCTCGGGCAAAAAACAGACAAGAAACGAGCAGAACTTCTACCGCGAGATTGCAATCTTCAAGGACGGCGTAACGCTTTAATGCTTGTTGAATTTCTTGGAATTGCTGCAAGCCTGATGATTATATGCGCCTTCCTGTTCAAGGATATAAGAGTAATCCGAATCCTTGACGGGGTAGGCGCAGCGCTTTATGTGCTCTACGGTTTTTTGATTCATTCTTTTTCAAATATTCTTTTAAATACATTTCTAGTCATAATTCAAGTTATCCAGCTTGTGCGGCTTTACAAGAAATCAACTGAGCAAAAAAAATCTAAGAGCGGCAAGGATAAATCTCCCCTTAATAGCTAGTTTATTGAATATTATCCAGGTCTTTTATTGACTGCTCCAAGTCTATTTTTTTACATTCATCTGTTATATCTATCGCTTTTCCAAATCTTAGGTAATATAGAAAGCAGCGGACAAGGCTTTCATTTATCCCAAGCATCTGAGATACTGCCTGACGGTAACATGCAAGCTGAGTGTAATACAGCTCAGGCTTAATCTCTTTGTTTGTCTTATAGTCAACCACAATAGCAGAACCATTGCCGTCCTTAAAAACAAGGTCAATTATTCCCTTTACAATTTTTTTGCCGATTCTGCTCCTAAACTCATATTCCGCCTTATGCCACTCTGAGCTCATCGCTTTCTTTCCAAGCTCATCCTGCTTGAACTTATCACGCATTTCCCTGCAAACAGAGTCTATATCTTTCAGATCCTTTTCATCATTTTCCAAGCCAATAACATCCTTGTTGCTATAAGGGAACTTTCCCTTAGCTTCCAAGAGAGCATCCGTTCCATTGATTGCAGACTCCATATAGGCGTGCGCGATTGTTCCAAAGTTCTCCGCGGTGAATTTCTTATGCTTTTTCATGAGTTTATTTATTTTTGGATAAGGATATGTATCTTGATTCTTTTCATTTTCCTTAAATCCAGCTGTCTCGTCATCATGGCCATGAAGCTTGCTTGGCGAAATATAAATCTCAGGCGCCTCATCTTTTTTGATAGGCTCTGTCTTTTCGTAAGAGCCTAATTCTGCAAGCTCTCTGACAAGAGATTTTCTTGCGCTCTGTGTGTTTGCCCTATACCCGGAATCAGAAAACGCCGCACCCCGTGGATAAGGCTCTATCTGTTCAATTTCTGTAAAAGGGGAGGCCGCCTGATAAATCAAATTTCCCGCTTCGTCTGTTTGATTGTAGAAGCTTATAATCGGGGCCAATGTGTCATAAATTGAATCGCAGTTTTTCTCTCCGCCTGGCAAATACTTTTCATCATTCTTTCCTTGCGCATACTTGTTTCCAGTGATATAAATCTCATCTTCCGCGCGGGTCAGGGCAACATAAGACAGACGGCGCATCTCTGCGCTAAGCTTTAAACTTATTTCTTTCTTTGCAAGGTTGAAAAAATAATTTGCCTTTACGCTTCCAAGCTCCTTGCAAGGCGGAGTGTTTACAGTAAAACCATATCTGTCGCTATAATAAATTGGCGCTTCATTCGTTTGATTTTTTGAGCCTTTCTGGCAATCGCTTACAAAGACAACTTTAAATTCCAGACCTTTGCTTTTATGGATTGTCATTATGTGTACGCCTTCTGCCTTTTCAAGAGGAATACTTACCTCAAGCTTTGATTTCTCATCGCTGTAGGCGGTCACATAGTCAACAAAGCTTGCCAAGTTCATATTCTTGCTGTCTGCCTGGCGGGACAGCTCAAAAAGCAAGTCATATAGCTTTCCGTACATTTCCACGGTATGATTCCACATTGTCTCAAAACGATAGCCGCCTTCATACCAAAGCATACTGACTGTCTTTGCAAGCGAATTCTCCTTGCTAAATGCCTTTACAGTCTCATAAAACCTGCCTGCTTCCTTAAAGCGGTCAAGAGAGCTTTTTTCCAAGACCTTGTCCGCACCATCCGAGAATGGCTCCTGCCCCAAAGAAACAACCGCCTCAGCTTCTGTAACCGTCAAATTAACAAAAGGCGAGCATAAAACTTGAATATATGACATTCTGTCGTTATCGTAAGCGCAAAGCCTTAGGTATGCTACCATATCGCTTACCGGCCCATCAGAGAAAAAGCCTTTTATAACTTCTGTGTTATATGGGATTCCATGCCGGAGAAAAGCTCTCTCAAACACACCTTGGTTTGAGTATGTCTTTAATAGAACCGCCATGTCAGAATACTCATATCCGATTTTGTGTTTCTCAGCGATTTTTCTTGCGACCCATTCAGCTTCGGCTTCTGTTCCGGAAAGGCAGTTTGCCGCGGCCTCTGTGTCCTTGTAATAAAAGGCAAGGTTCACTCTCTTGCCTTTCACAGGGGAAGAGGCAAGCTTGTTTGCATCGGGCAATACATTATGGTAAACCGCCTCATAAGCAGGAATTTCTGTCTCCGTTCCGTTTTGCTGTCTTTCAGTATAAAAAACAGACGGCGGGTAAGCATCAAATTCAACATTCTGCGCCTCCTCGCTTGCATACCGCTCTCCGCCAAAAATCGTATTGAATGCGGCAATAAGCTCAGGATGTGAACGGTGATTTGTATGCATTTTTATTGTTCCGCTCTTAAAGTCCTTTGCAAGGTTGTTAAACACTTCCACATCTGCGCCACGGAACCTGTAAATGCTCTGCTTCTCATCACCTACAAAAAACAGCTTTTCCTTTTCCAGCTCATCTACAGACGGAACACCTTTATCCATGCGCTCCTTGTTCTCCGCAAGAAGAAAAAGCATATCGCGCTGATCCTGGTTGTTGTCCTGGAATTCATCTATCATTATCGCCTTGTACTTTTGCTTTTCCAGATAGCGTATTTCAGGATGATCCCTCAGAATACACAAGGCCATGTTTGAAATATCAGCAAAAGTAAGACAGTTTGAGCTGCGCTTTATATCCATTGCCATATCCTGGAATTCCTCAAGAAGGGGCAGAAGCTCTCTTAAAAACGGAACACCATAGATAAAATTACAGAGAGGAATCAGAAAATCAACCGTATCTCTTATATCCTGCACAACCTCAGAAAAATTCCCCGCTCCTTTTGCATTTCCTGCCTTTGCCAGCTTTGAATAGGGAATAACTTTCTTTACATATTCCACGGCTCGCTGATAATTGCCATCCAAAACATCTTGCATAGAGATTTTGACTGTTTCTGGCACAGAATTATCTTTTACTATATCAAGATATGTTTTAAAGAATTTTGCTTCGCGGTTGCCTTCAAAGTCATTTTCAAAATCAACAATAGCTCCAAGAACCTCACTGCAATGCGCGCACACTCTGTCCCATTCCGCCGCAATTTTTTCGCTCTGCTTATTAAAATCTGCCCTAAAATCAATTGGCTGGGCTATCTTTGAATGTGAGAGAATTGGATTTACAAACAGCTCCTCGGCGACCTTTTCATACTCCTGGACTCTTACAAACTGCTTTATGGCAATATTGTCCCTGTGCTCCAATAAAAAAGGGAGAGCTTTTGAGGAAATTTGCGTTCTTACGGTTTCTTCATCCTGTGTAAAGTCAGGGCTTATTCCATAAAAACGGGAGCCTAGCTTTGCAACACTGTTGCAGTAACTATCAAGAGTCTTTATGTTGGCCTTGTAAAAATTTGCCGCCTGTTCCGGAGCTTTTTCCTTTAGCACAGAATAGATGCGGGAAGACATTTCAACAGTGGCTTTTTTTGTAAAGGTCAATGTGAGAATCTCGTCAACATTGTACTTATACTTTTGAATTAGATTCAAATACCGGAATGAAAGGACCGTTGTTTTTCCAGAGCCAGCTCCCGCCGCAACAACAGTATTCCTTATAGCATCAACTGCGTCCTGCTGTTCCTTTAAAAGCTGAGGTTTTTTGTCGGTCATAATTATTATTCTCCTAATAAGCAAACTTGATAAAACAAAAACTGACTACTTTTAAGCTATTATCTTATTCTTCTCTTTTGCTTGCTACGTTGAATGTACGGCGGCATACACTGCTGTAATCACAGCCTGCGCATTTTCCGTAATTCTGAACATTGTCATTCAACTTGAAATCTCCGCTATGAATCCTGCGGGCATAATTATCTACACATTCAAGCATTTTTTTTACAGTCTTTTGGAAATCATCATAATTTGGAATGTCCTGCGCATTCTTTAGGTTTGCCCTAAACGCAATATTTTTTCCAAATACTGGAACACAGACGGCATCTTTTATAGCAAAAAACGCCGCGTTCTCAACCTTAAGCGGATTGTCCTGGTTTTCCATTAGATAAATATATGCAGGCATTTGGAAGTCTGGCAGCGTCTGCTCTTCCAGCAATGGCTTTTCACCCTCGCTTTCTTCCGTGTTTTCCTCGACAAAAAAAGTCTTTTTATCAGGAACTGCGTTTTTCGTATTCTTAAAATCAACCAGATAATACTGCAAGTTATTCAAATCCTGCAGCAAGCAGTCGATGCGTCCATTAAACCTGTAGTTAAGCTCCTTGTTTTCTAGCGAGAAAGAGCTTTCTGTCTGAGCAACTTTGCAATTGTTGAATATCTTTGAAAATTCCTCTACAAATGTAGAAATTGTCTGTTTGACTGCTGGGCGGGCAGTTTTTAGAAGCTCACGCTTAAGATAGCAGTTTCTGTCTCCGCCTGTTCCGCTATAGCTGATTGCTTCATCTATCGCGCTTTCAAGAAGGCTTGAGTATTCTTCTGGAAGCCCGTTTTCTTCATATATTACCGGCAGTTCTTTTTCCATGAGCGCCTGGCAATAAATCTCCAGAATTTTATGATACAGATTACCTTCTGAATACTGATCCATAAGCTGCGCGGCGTTATCCTGCATTTCTATTCCCATCTGGCGGGAATCTAAAAGCCATCTTCTTGGACAATCATAGAATCTTGAAAGCAAGCTTTTGGAGACATAAACTACCTTTTCTTGTCCATTATCATCAACTCCTGAATTTAAATTTAAAACAGCCTCTGATGCCTTAAAGGCAGGTGAATTTTCTGTCTGCTGCATTCCTTGCCAGTTATCAAAACTTTCCCGCTGTATGTCTGTAATCTTTTTCGGGAACGAGCTTTCATCAATATGGTCTTCCAAAAGCCATTTTTTCTCTGGATTATATGGATTGCCAGGAAAGAGCGTGCTTTCATCATTCTCTTTTATTCTGTTTATTTCTTTTAGATAGCTCACTGGCTGCGCATATCCGTCAATAGTGCGCTGCGCGCAAGTAAAATACGCAGGCTTTTGAATGCTGTTCATAAGATAAAGGCGCACAAATTTATCAGAAACGTTTGTCTCATCTCTGTTTAGCAAACGTCGTCTTTTGCTTTCTGTAAGAAATGGCAAATCCTTATACAAGATGCTTAGAGAATTCTGGCTGGAATCAACTATTATGTGGCAAGAAAAAGGAGCTGATGCGGCTGCCTTGTAAGGATATATCTGCACTCCAAGCGAATCAGCCTGCTCAAGATAGACCACGCTTTCAAGATAGTTTGTAAAGAAATTCAATGGTGAAGGAACCTTGCAATCCTCAAACCGATTTTCCAAATCAATTATTCCGCCAAGCTCTGTTATGCACCGACTTAAAATCTTATTTGATTTTTCGCTGCATTGCTCCATGTCAAAAAAACCACCTCTAAATGCAAAATATGCTCTGCGAAGCTCTGAGAATGAAGGCGCATTCATAAGACCATAAAGCCCGCTTTTTAAGTCTTTGTAAAATTTTTCCAACTCAGCATCATGAAACGGAACATCCTTAAAAGATTTTTCCCACACATCAATTGGCTCATCATTATAGACAAAGCTGCAAATACAATGGTTTTGCTGCCCAAATTCAATAAGACGCTGTGCCAAATCCGGCTGCTTCCAGGGAAGCTCGCGGTTTAAGAGCAAGTCCTTTATTGACTCATAGCTGTTTTTTGTTTCAATGCATTTTTTTATCTGTGCGAACAGGTTTCCGGCTGACGTCTGGCTTAACGCGCGGGAAATTCTTGCGATATGGGGAATTTCCATAAGTTCAAGCTCGCGGTCAAGATAAGGCTCGTAAAGCTCAACATCCGGCACGCTTATGGCAATCTCTGGCCATTCAATTCCTTTCTCTCGGTGAAGAGCAGAGACCACACTTGCCACATTCTTTAGCTCCACCATGGAATTATTAAAGAATTGCACATTTCCTTCATTCTCCAATGACTTTTGTTCACAAGAATTTTCTGGCACTGAAATAATTGAAATAAATTCCTTTGAGCCTTCCAAAATTTTCTTATACTCTTCCCAGTCCGAATTGATTTCTGGAAAAAATATAAAATAATGCTTTCCGTTGCTCTTAAAAGGAGGTCTTTCCCAGGCAGGATCAAAAAGATTATATGCATCTAAAAAAGAAGAATACTTTTCATAAAGAATAAGCAAATCTCTGTCTTCTTCATCTTCTTTTTCATCTGTCTTATCAAAATAATCTTTCCACAAGCCAAGCGAAGGCAGAATTGAAGCAATCCAGTCCGAAAATCCGCAGGAAGTCTTTGCATAATCCGGGGGAACAAGGTTCTTTAAGAAAGGTTTTTCCGCATTATCCTCAAGAAGCTTGGAGGCAAATATTTTACGCATAATGGAAGGAACTGGCTCTTTATCTTGATTTTCGCCACGAACCGCCTCTCCTTTAAATTTGTCCCAAGCCAAGAAACGCTCCATGGCAACCGCAGTGTATTCCGTGATTTTTGTCGCTCTGTCTGCCCAGAGATAAGCGGAAATTTCTGTAGGAAACACAAAAACCGCATCAAGGTTTTTTATATTTTCTTTTATTGTAACTTCAACTGGATTCTCTGCCATCTCCTGCCGCCTGTTTTTTTATAATTCAAAATTATACCATGAATTTTATTCTCCGTGTACAAATAGCAAAATTCGTAATAAAATAAGGCATCTTCTAAAAACAGGAGCAAATTCAAATGAAAAAATTTATGGACGAGAA
>CAZURC010000105.1:0-7002 GCA_964623405.1 uncultured Treponema sp. | reverse complement strand
ATGAGGAAAACTATGGCTATTGACTACAAGGACTCTGGCGTTGATGTTGAGGAAGGATACAACGCTGTAAACGAATACAAGGCTCACGCAAAGAGGACGCGGATTCCGGGGCTTTTGACTGACCTGGGAAGCTTTAACGGAATGTTTGAGATTCCTTCAAATCTAAAGCACCCCGTCGCTGTCTCTGGAACTGACGGAGTGGGCACAAAGCTCGACATCGCGTTCCAGATGAGAAAGTACGACACTGTTGGAATAGACTGTGTCGCGATGAGCGTGAACGACATCCTGTGCTCCGGCGTAAAGACCTCGTTCTTCCTGGACTATGTCGCCTGCGGAAAGCTCGACGCGCATGTTGCAGGCGAGCTTGTAAAGGGCGTTGCCGACGGCTGTGTTGACGCTGGCTGCGCTCTTCTTGGCGGCGAGACTGCCGAGATGCCGGGCTTCTACGATGAGGGAAAATATGACCTGGCTGGATTCGGGGTGGGGTTCGGCGAGAAGGACAAGATGATTACAGGAGAGAGAATCGAGGCGGGCGATGTCCTGATCGGACTTTCTTCAACTGGCTGCCACTCAAACGGCTATTCTCTTGTGAGAAAGCTCGTCACTAATTTCAACGATGACTTTAACGGAAAGCCAATCGGCGAGACGCTTCTTCTTCCTACAAGAATCTATGTGCGCCCTGTAATCGATGCTCTTGAGGCGTTCGGAGGCGCAATCCACGGAATGGTCCATATCACCGGCGGCGGATTCTACGAGAATGTGCCAAGAATGTACAAGAAAGGCGCGAATCTTGTGAGCGTAATCAAGAAGGACAGCTGGGAAAAGCCTGCGATTTTTGGCGAGCTTGTTCGCCGCGGAGCAGATCCTGACGGAATGTGGGGAACGTTCAACATGGGAATCGGCCTTGTCCTTGCGGTAAAGAAGGAAGACGCGGAGGCGATTCTTGAGCACTTTAACAAGAACGCCCATAGGTTCACAACCGATGTCCAGAAGAAGCTTGGAATCCCGGACATGAAAGCCTACAAGATTGGCTATGTAAAAGCCGCGGAGCACGAGCTGGGGGGAGAGCTAAAAGGTTCACGCGAGGCGACGGTGCTTGAGTAGAAGCGGGCTTTGAGTGGTGATTGCTTCGCTTGCTTTTACGGGCGGCAGAGCCTGTCGCCAGGCGCGGCGGGCTTGATTACCACGGGGCGGATTTTAATTTAGCTTTAATAGTGAGATAATTTTTCATTTTTCTTAGCCCCAAAATTGAAATCTAGTAAATAGGCGTTATAATTATACTCAGATAAGAAAGAGTTGTCTTTGGAAGAGCTGCCTTAAGCTCTGCGTGAGACAGCTCTTTTTAGAATAACGGCGCTTTTCAGGCAGCCTCCTAAAAAACTTTACAAGGGAGTTAATTATGGCAAAAAGGATAACCGCTTTTATAGCAGCAGTCCTCTCTTCCCTCATCTTTTTCTCCTGCTCTGCGATTCAAGATAAATCTTCTATTTCTGTCTCTGTTCCAAAAAATGCGTTCCGCGCTGCAGATGATAGCGATGGCGGCGAATGGAGCTTAAAGGTGAGCCTTTCCGGCGGATACACGGCGGAAGAGACTTTTCTGATACAAGAAGACAGTCTTTCTAGCACACAGACTTTCACAATGGACAATCTTCCGTCAGGACAGAGAGTCAGCGTTGACGTGAATGTTTACTACGGCAGTCTGCTTTATTACAAGACCGTGGAGACTAAGCAGGTAACGCTTGAGGAAGGCGACAACACTGTTGACATTTCGCTTAAGAAGGCGGTGGGCGATGGAGAGATTGAGGTAACCGACACGGTTTATATCACCGCAATTGATGAGGATAATAACCAATATACATATTCAGCCTCGTCAGGAGAAATACCTGCGCTTCCTTATAAAAAGAAAATATCATTCATTCTTGGAACAGAGCAATTCTCTAACAGCTGGACTTATAGCTGGGCATTGAATGATAACTCGCTTGAAAGCACTTATGCGAGCGTAAGTATTACTCTTTCGGATATTAAATATATCGATTATGTCAATATTGACGGTCAGAACAGCATAGTTTGCTTCTTTGGAGACGCGACACAGCAATATTCGGCGGAGTTTAAGTTTACGGTGGATGATTCTGAGGCGAGCTCAGAGTAACAGAATGGTCAAGTGCAGGCTGTTCAATAAATAATATAATCATGGAGACATGGAGAAAGATGATGAAAGTAAAAAAGTTTTTTGCAGGCATGATGCTTGCGGCGTCGGTGCTTTTTGCGGCGGGGTGCTCAAGCCTTTTTGACACGGGCGAAAACGGCTCAGAGAAGAAAGAGGACGGATTTGTCATTAACCTTGGCTTGAATAAGCCGGGAGCGCGCCTTATCCGCGCGTTTGACTATGACTTAGCCTTGGTGTCTAAGTGGACTGTCACATTTACGGACTCGGAAAACAACAGCATAAGTATTGAAACTGGCAAGCCTGCTGGCACGAATGGCTCCTATGCAGCTTATAACAGCGCAAAGAGTGCTATCACAGCCTATTTTATACCGGAAGGCACATATACTGTTGCCCTTGAGGGAACTGTAAAAGAAGACTCGGACGGCTACAGGATTTACGGAAGCGCGAGCAATGTTGAGATTTCCTCTGCTGGTACTGGAAGCGTGTCGGTTCTTGTGGGGCCTAAGACAACAGAGAAGGCGACAGGCTCTCTTTCACTCTCTCTTGCAGATGACGGCACTGTCTACAGCAATCTCTACAGCGCCGACTCCGCCGCTCTGTCACACACTATCACAGCGACATTGACAAAGGTTTTTTCTACTACCGAAACTGCTTATTCTGCTGAAAGCACGGCATCTGAAAGCAATGCGTCTGCGGCAGAAAGCGATGATGCATCGCTCACTTTTACATACTCTCTGGCTTCTGACACTGCCTTGAGCTTCACTCTTAAGGGAGCTAATATTCCTTCCGGCTGGTACAGGCTCTCTCTTTCTGTAAGCGACACTTACCGTGTTTATCTTCCAGACAGCCCGGATCAGTTTATTGAGATTGCCGATGACACAGAGACGGAGGCGGAAACGGCAATTGCGGCGGAAAGCGGAAAAGCTTATTACACGACAAATGATTCATCATCGTACAACGGTCTTGCCCAAAGCTCCCGCGCGAATCTTACGTCGCTGCTTGCAAAGCTTGCAAAGGATGGTGGAATGCCGGCGGAGGGAAATATCTATATCTATTCACAAAGCGCGCCGGAAATTGACATTGCCACATTCTCTTCTCTAAAGACCGCTGTTGCAAGCAATAAGAAGAAAGTAATCATTTACAATGAGTCTAAAGACAAGGAGACAGCTCTTGCGGTTGGAGACGGAAGCGGAAGCTCTAGCGTGGCACTTTCAGGCGATGCTGTTGTTGCAGCTACAGAAAACAACGCGGCGATTGAGCTTGACAGCATTGTGATGATGACGGACATAACGCTCACACTAAAGAATAGCGCGACGCTCAGTGCGACTACTGTCAGCAACAACAATTATACAATCAAGGTCTATGCTGTTGACTCAACTGGAGAAGCGGACAACCTTACTGCGTACAGCGGCACAGCATTCCTTGCAGCAGGCGGAAGCGATATTTCAAGCTATATCTCGCTCTATGAGTACGGCTCATCAGAAGTTACAGATAAGTATGCGGTGGTTTCGACAGGCTCAACCACCGAGGTCTCGACAGGCTCAACCACCATTAGCTATTATATAAAAAAGGCTGGAACCGGCGAGATAACAGCCGCTTCGTTCGCGTCCACAGTTTCTATAATCGCAGCCTACTCAAGCGACTCAGAAACTGAATACACAACCGGCGCAGCAATCCCTTATACAGACGACACGCTCACATTCACGCTGAATAAGTTTACAGACGATGCGACGACGGTGGCCTGGTACTTGAACAAAGACACAGCGCTTACAGTGGCCAGCGAAGGGACCACAACGAAAGACTCTGACGGAAACGAAACGACCACATCTCCATATACATACACAACAAGCTTTAACCCTTACAATGACGAAAACATTGAGATTGACGGCACAAACACTGTGAGCTGCTATGTCACAATATCCGGCTATACACATCTTGTGGAGATGAAGTTCACGTTCAGCGCGACAAGGAGCGCGGCCGTGTGGTATGACACAATAACAACTTATGCGCTCAAGCAGGCCACAGGCTACAATAGCGCAACGGCGAGCGAGCTTGTCTCAAGCTTCTCAACATCGTCTGCCTACTGCTTTGACTCAAGCTGCAGCTTGTGGACAGCGGTCTTGGGCGATTCAGGACTTACGCTTACAAAATACCCAATGGTTGTTTCATCAGGGCTTTACAGCACGAGCGGAACTTCGTACACAAATAAGAACATAACATATACACCTATAGACATAACCTATGATACTGCAACTGGTTCTCTTTATGTCCTTACAGAAAATGCAAACAGCGGTTACACGCTGTATAAGATTTTGTCTTTTGGTGAAGACTCTACGTACACGTGCGCAAACGCCACTCTTTCAACTGCAACTTCAAGCGGAAGCTCTTTTACGCCAAGCCAGATAGCAGTGCATGACGGCACTTTGTATATAGGAGCGGACAGCGCGACAATATACAAGGCGACACTCACAAGCGCGGACAGCACGGTTACTGTTGGAACACCAACCACCTGGTCAGTTATTTATGACACCCTGGAATCCGAGGACCTTGCCAGCTGCACTATTACAGACATGCAGATTGGAGACGGACTTGGAAACGAAACAGACAATTTGTTCGTACTTTTGCGGCAGTATCCAAGCTATATCACTGTGTCGGGTTCCAAAGAGTCGGAAGCAACAAATGCAAGCAATCTTGCCTACAGCCGCGGCGATCTTGTAAGAGTTGCAATTGCAGCCTCAGATCCTTCTTGCTATGAATACGGCTGGGCAGAGACGACGACGACAATACAGGACTCTAGCGGATATTACGGCACATTGTATGCGCCTCTTGCTTCTGATGACGATAGTAAATTCTACGGGCCGACGCATTTTGCGGCGGTTGTTCCAAAGAAGCTCGTGATTCTTGACGACGGAGTTGGCTATAAAGAAAAAGGCTCTCTTTACAACAAGGACAGCCTTGTGGAATTTGACATTTCTGAAGGCACACTTACGCGCGGGGCAAGCGTTTCTGCTACAAAGCCTACTACAAGCGGCTTTACAGTGAACTAAGACTTTAAAAAGCTGAAGCTGTGCTGCCTAGTTTTTAGGCAGCACAGCTTTTTTATGGCTGCTATAAGGAGAACTGGTTATGAAGTTAAAGGCTTTCAGAATATTCGCCTATTTTTCTATTTTTTCGCTTTTTGCAAGCTGTTCAAATATTTTTGACTCTAAGACTGAGAATGCGGCAGAGGCTGATTCTTCAAACGGGGAGCTAAGAATAAGTATTTCTCCTCTCGCGCGCTATATTTCATCCTATAGCTTTGACCTGTCAAAAGAAGGGTGGAGCTGGGACTTAACATATAAAAATGCTTCTGTCGAGAAAAAAATTTCTACACCGCCTTCGTCAGGGACAAACAGTCCTTCTCTTTCATTCTCTGATGGAGTTTTGACAGCGAGAAATATTCCTGAAGGAACATACATAATTACAATAAATGGAGACTATACTCCAGCCGACGACAGCGGAACTTTCTGCTCAGTTACAGGAAGCAAGAGCGGAGTTGTAATTGCGCAAGGCTCCAAGACAGAGACGCCTATTTTTGTAGGGCTAGTAAAAACTTCTGATGGCTATGGCGGGCTTAGCCTGACACTTGAAAGTGCTGATTCGTCAAATGATTTCTCAAAGATTTCAGGTGCTGTGGCGAAACTCACTTCTCATTCAACAGGAACAGTTTATTCAACTTCGGATGAGTCGCCTGTTATTTCTTTGAATACAGAAAATGGCTATGTCCTTTCCGCTGATACTGATAAAATCCCTAGCGGCTGGTACACGCTTTCTTTTACGCTTGACGGGTACAATTTTGCTTTGTCGGACACGGAAATTGAAATTGCTGACGGCCTTACGACAACCGGCACGGTTTCGGTTTCTATTACTGTCGCCAGCTCAAAAACTTATTACGCTACAAATGACACAACGGCAGACGGAAACGGACTTGCGACTTTGTCGCGCATAAACCTGACGACATTGCTTGGCAACCTCGAGAAAAATCTTCCGGACGAGGGCGAAATTTACATTTTTGTGGACGGCGACCCGGAAATTGATTTGTACGCGCTTAGTAAACTGGAGTCTGCGCTTGCGGATAAGCAAAACGAGGATCGAACTGTAATAATCTACAATGCGTCAAATTCTGAAAGTATGAAAATAAAAGCAACTTATGAAGTTGATGAAGAATACAACAGAACATACAAGGGAACAGTTGAAAGCATTTCAAATGCACTTGCTCTTAAAGGCAGCACTGTTGATGAAACTGATTACAAGACTGTTGATGTTGGTCAGATTGATACAACAAACGCATCATTTACAATTACGCTTGTGGATGGCGCGGCGATAAATCTTACAAATACTGGGGCAAATACGTATCTTACAAATACGCTTGGAATAAACGCTGTGGTTTCGACAAGCTCAACCACCACTTTGGAAGATAATCTGTCTGCATATTATGAAACGCCGTTTATTACTTTTAGCACAAATTCTGTCGCTAACAAAATGTTTGATGTGACCGAAGAATATGTAGTTTCGTATAAAGAAAATGATGGCTCTTTTGCTTATTACATAAGCTATGTCACAATGAAAACGGGAAGTGAAATCAACGAAACTTTAGCTTCTATTACAGAAAATTACAGTGGTGACTCACTTTCTTTTAAGCCATACACAAGCGCACTCACTGCGGAGGAGCTTGAGGCAAAAACGACAGTAACTCTAAGTGCAAGCAATTCTATAACACCGTGCTATGCTTGGCTTGACAGCGATAGCTCTGCTGTTTACTACTATGCGGATGGATACACAGACTCTGATGGAAC